>JANPGT010000985.1:0-1863 GCA_031424135.1 Chitinophagaceae bacterium | reverse complement strand
CACCGGCACACCCATTCATCCAATGTCGCCCCTTGTAAAAATTGTTTGGTTAAAAAATCTTCAGCCAGACATTTTTCGGAAAACTGAAAAGTTCATGTCGCTCAAAAGCTATATCATACAGCAATTGACAGGTGCCTGTATAATTGACCATAGCCTGTCATCAGCCACTGGCTTACTGGATATTTATAAAAGGGAATGGGATAAGACGGCACTTGAATATGCAGGCATCCACAGGAACCAGCTTCCTGAGCCGGTTCCCATTAACTATTCTCCCGGAAAACTCCTTACGCAATACCGCGTTTCGCTGGGACTGCCCGCAGCTACAAAAATACTGGTAGGTTCAAGCGATGGATGTTTTGCTACATTGGGCGCTGGCATATGGGACAACAATAAGGCAACGGTTACCATAGAAGACAGCGCGGCGGTAAGGGTGGTGGGAACCAGTGTGTTGATTGATAAAAAACGAAGGTTGTTTAATTATATACTGGACGACACGCATTATGTGTCTGGTGGGCCCTCGAATAGTGGTGGAATCGTTTTTGAATGGTTTGCCAAACAATTCGGCGATTTCAAGGAGGCCTATGACCTGGAAACCTGTATGGAAGATCTGATGAAAGAAGCGTCAACGGTGGAGCCTGGTTCAGAAAGGCTGCTTTTTTTACCGTATTTGCTGGGCGAACGCGCACCCATATGGAATGCACAAGCCAGGGGGGTATTTTTCGGTGTAAACATCAATCATGAAAGAAAGCATTTTGCCCGGGCGGTCATTGAAGGTATTATGTACCAGATGTACAGTATTGAAAAAATGTTGCAGGAACACCGTCATATAAAACAAATTTCTGTCAACGGAAGTTTTGCTTCCATCCCTTTTTGCATTCAATTAATAGCAGATATTTTCAATTTGCCGGTGAGCGCCAGCACCAATGCAAGCAGTGTAAGTATGGGCGCTTACTTATTAAGTGCCACCGATATAGGGGTATATAAAAGCATAGAAGAAGCGGCCAGGTCGGTTACGCTCTCGCAGGCATGTAAACCCAATGCCCATAATAACAATGTATATACCGGGTATTATTCAGTTTTTGAAAATCTTATCAGCAAACTTGGGCCCGATTTTGAAGCATTGGCACAACTATAAAGTAGTTGTTTAAAAAGGAGACATTCCTGTAAGCAGGCACCGGCATAATTGCCAGCGGCCCGGGTAGACGATATGCCGGTAGGTGTTGGTCCGCCCAACGCTATTATAAAAAGTTCCGCCACTATGCTGATTGCCGGGCAACCAGCCGCCAGGGTAGGAGATGCCAGCTCCCACGGCGGAAAAATTATGGTGGGGGCGGTGAATGTGATTATTGGCGGGTAGGGTAATTACTTTATTGAGGTAAGCGTGGTATCATCGAATAAAGATATGCCAGGCCAGAAAGCAGCACCTGTTTTACAATATTGCTGCGTCAACCCCGGGCAGCCCCATCAGCAATCTTCATCCCGGCATAAGATAGGTACAGCCTGTGGTCATTTTTATATTGCAGCTGCGCATAGCCACAATAACAGGTCCTTTGTGTATTTATTTATTTCCAGCGCAGTGTTGCGGACAGCCTGCAGGACGGCACATAGACCTGGCTATTTGCTGTATCCCGGGTATACCACTTAAAGGGTATTGGCTGAATGTTCCTGGTCGTTACCTTTAGTACCGGAAAGATTAACCCCGCCAAACCCATATTATATGTATACAATTATCAGGAAACCCAGGCTGTTTTGCCTGTTGCTTGCCAGCATGTTTTTGTTGAGCAGTTGTTACAAATTGCAGGATTACCTTCACGGTCAGGGAGATGATGACTTTAAACCCTGTAATATAAAAAAGATAAGCAG
>JANPGT010000984.1:0-12653 GCA_031424135.1 Chitinophagaceae bacterium | reverse complement strand
GTCTGCCGCCATATATTGAAAATGAAGTTAAATTTACATTTTTACCACCAAGGGGATTAATATGCAAAGTACAAGGGAAATTTTCGAAAGTCACCAGGGAAATCTTATTCATAAATGGAATCATTATTTTGAGATATACGATCGTCATTTTGCACCCTGGCAGGGCAAAGAAGTGGTGATACTGGAAATTGGCGTATCGCAGGGGGGCTCCATTGATTTGTGGAAGCAGTTTTTTGGCAGCGGACTTCGGTATTATGGCATTGACATCAACTCCAAATGCAAACAATTTGAGTCAGAAAACGTGACCATATTTATTGGATCGCAGGAAGACCCTGTTTTCCTGGAAAAAATAAAAAAAGAACTGCCCGACCTGGATATTTTGATTGATGATGGGGGCCATACCATGAAACAGCAGATTGTGAGTTTTGAACACCTGTATGAGAAGATTAAACCCAACGGGATTTACCTTTGCGAAGACAACCACACTTCTTACTGGTTTAATTTTGGCGGCGGGTTACGCAGAAAAGGTACTTATATAGAGTATATCAAGAACCTGGTAGATGTAATGCATTTATGGTATGCAGGAAAGAATACCTTTATAAAAAACCACGCTTTAAAAGAGCAATTGTACGCCATTCATATTTACGACTCCATTGTGGTGATTGAAAAACGGGCTGTTGCTGCTCCTTTTGATCTTAAACAGGGAGCATATACCGTAGGCTATATGGAAGATGCGCCCGAAACCATTGGCTACAAAATAAAATTCTTTTTATTCCAGGTAAGGAACAGGATACGTTCCGCTTTTTATAAATAAGGCGCGTCAGGCTTTAAAACAGATAATGTTTTCGCCTTTTATAAACGTGTTCCAGTTATAGCGGGCCATCTCTTTAAAGAACACCTGCGAGGTACCCGGCTGTAAAAGGTCGTGCAATTCAATGATCAGGCAGCGTGTTTTTTCCAGCCAGGTATGCGGGTTATTGGCAAACAATTTGAACTCTGCGCCTTCAATATCCATTTTCAGGATATCAATACTGGTAAAATTATTTTCGGCAGCTATTTCATCAATGGTTATACCGCGCAGCGTACCGGCAGCGGGGTCATTGGTTTCTTTTACTTCGAAGCTGGCGCTCCACTCCCCTTCGTCTTTAATGGTAATGGTACAGGGCTGGTGCCATACGCCGGCCTGCATTACTGTAATATTTTTATAGCCCGAGGTATTGTACTGCAGCTGCTTGAAATTCTGCGACTGGGGTTCTATACCCACAATGCGGGCTTCCGGGAACAAGGTAGCAAAATATAAACAGGAATAGCCTACATTGGAACCGGCATCTATAATAGTCAGTGGTTTGTATTGCAGATAATAATTCATATCGTACTGCAACTCTCCAAACACCTGGTAAAAGATGGGCAGATCAGAATCAGCCACCCTGATTTGTACAGGATTGCCGAACTTTTTTGAATTGATATTTACCACTGAATTTTTCCCCGCCAGTATAATTTTCAGGAATATGATGGCGCCGTCCTTCAGTCCAAAAAAACGGATCAATTGTACAAAGTAGATGACGTTATAGCCCAGTTTCCGCATTTGCTTATTTAAGAAGTGATTGTAGTTTTTTTGTATCTCCCCAGAATGCCATTGGCTCATAGTCGGTATACGGATAGAAGCCAAGGTTTAACCGGATACTGGCGCCCTGCAGATGCAGGTATTTTTCAACCAGCTGCCTCACCGTTATGGGCTGGCCACTGCAGCAGTTGATAATTCCCTCCACCCTGTTCTGCAACGCAATCTGCACAATATAGTCTGCCAGCTTTTCCACCGGCAGGTAATCCCTTACCTGTTCGCCGCCGCTCATATTAAATACTTCCTGTTTATCATCCAGCGCCTGCTGCAGCTGCGAAAGTAAGGATTTTGGATGTTGCCCCTTTCCGTACATATAAAACAGCCTCACCCATTTACAATGAAAAGCATACTGCTGCTGCAATTGCTGCAAAGATCTGCGCAACGCGTCTTTTGCCTGTGCGTAGGCATTAGCGGGTTGCGCCGGCATGGTTTCCTCCAGCCTGCCTTCCTGCATGCCGTATTCAAAGCAGGTACCGGTTACCGTAAGATTGGTCAGCCCGTTTCGTACCATGTTGGTTAAAAAAGCATTGTGCCGGGGCAGGTTTATTCCGGTATGAAAAGCCGCCTTATAGTTGGGCAGACCTTCCCATGCCAGGTGTATCACTGCATCCGGCGTATCAAAGTATTGACAGTAGTTGACAGTATCATCAAAAGAAGCCAGATCAAACGCGATGTACTGCACCTGCTGAAACCAGGACAACTGCCGGGCCTTTGCCGGTGAAGACGAACTGGCGATGACCTGGTGACCACGCTGCAACAATCCGGCTACCACGTAATTGCCAATAAAGCCAGTAGCCCCGGTAACCAGTACTTTAGCCATATCAGATAATTTGCAATGCAGGTATGGGAACTACAAACTGACCGCCCCAGTTTTTTATATACGAGAGTTGCGCTGTTATTTCATCTTTCAGGTTCCAGGGCAGTATAATTACAAAGTCTGGTTGATGGTCTTTCAGGTATTGCTCGTTCATTACAGGTATATGGCTGGCCGGCAGGTATTTGTTTTGCTTGTGCGGATTGGCATCTGCCACAAATTCAATCAAATCATTTTTTATGCCGCAATAATTCAGCAGGGTATTCCCTTTGGCTGCCGCACCATAGGCTGCCACTCTTTTACCCGCCCTTTTCTGCTGTATCAAAAAATCAGTAAGATCCAGTTTTACCTTCAATGCTTTCTGCTGGAAATTATCGTAATAGGCCAGTCCGTTCATTCCTTTGGCAGCTTCTTTCTGCAGCAGTTTTTCCACGTTTGCGGAAATGGGCTTGCTGCTGTCTGCAGAATGCTTTGCGTAGATGCGCAGTGAACCACCGTGCGTGGGTATCTCATCCACATCAAACAATGCCAATCCCTGCGAAGCAAAAATCTTTTGTACCGTGGTAAAAGAGAGGTAAGAAAAATGTTCGTGGTAAATGGTATCAAACTGGTTATTATCTACCAGCTGCATCAGGTGCGGAAACTCCATGGTAACTACGCCGCTTGCTTTCAGGACGATTTTCATTCCAGCCACAAAATCAACTATGTCAGGCACATGGGCCAGCACATTGTTGCCCAGCAGCAAATCTGCTTTTGTATTTTTAGCCAGGAGTTCTTTGGCCAGGCGAACGCCAAAAAAGTCTACGACAGTGTCAATGCCTTTGGAGATGGCTACTTCGGCCGTGTTGGCGGTAGGCTCGATGCCCAGCACCGGGATGTTTTTCTCTTTAAAATACTGCAGCAGGTATCCATCGTTGGAAGCCAGTTCTATTACCAGCGACTGTTCATTAAAACCGAACCGCCGGCTCATTAACGCTGTATATTCTTTTGCATGCTGCAGCCAGCTGGTAGAATAGGAAGAAAAGTAGACGTAGTCGCTGTTAAAAATGGCATCCGACTTTTTGTATTCGTCTACCTGTACCAGGAAGCACTCATGACAGGTGTATACTTTTAAGGGGTAAAAAGTCTCCGGCTCATTCAGTTCCTCCGGCTTCAAAAACGAATTGGAAGCGGGCGAGTTCAGCAGGTCAATAAAATTATTACTGAGTTCTGTTTTACAAAATCTGCATTTCATCCTGTTAGCTATTTTTTCATGCCGCTGGCGGCAATTGGTATTAAATTCCGGTAAAGTTAGCGTTCAGCAACGGATGCTGTTTATCTCTTTCTGACAGCTCCGTAGTCGGCAAAGGCCATTGAATACCCAATGCCGGATCGTTGTACCGAAGTCCCGCTTCAGCACCCGGCGTATACAATTCGCTGTGGTGATAGATCAGTTCGGAATCTGCCCTGAGTGTTTGAAACCCATGTGCAAAACCGGCTGGTATATACAGCATTTTTTTATTCGCCGAAGACAGCTCCGTGCCAAACCACCGCAAAAATGTGGGTGAATCTTTCCTTATGTCTACGATAACATCATATACGGCCCCGGCTATACACCGCAGCATTTTTATTTCTGTAAACGGCGGCAACTGGTAATGCATGCCGCGGATGGAACCGGGGGCTGCCGTAAAAGAATGATTGATTTGCACCCATTCCTTTGTGTGCCCTATCTGTGCAAATTCATTTTTACAATACGTGCGTGCAAACCATCCCCTGCTGTCGGAAACAGGCGACAGATCTATTGTGTAACTACCAGGCAGTATAGTGGGCGTAAAGATCATAGCGCCAGGTAGTTTTTAATTTGTTGAAAGGTAAAATCCGCCTGCTTATCTGCCGGCTGCCGGTACCATTCAAGCGTCCAGCGAATAGCATCAGCAGCACTGAGTTTTGGGTGCCACTGCAGTTCTTTCATGGCCAGGCTAATGTCCAGCTGCAGCAGGGTGGCTTCATGTGGATGGCGGGCATCGGAAGCATCTTCCCAGCTACCCTTTCCCCAAAGCTGTAACGCGGTGGTTACAAGGTCCTTTACCGTTAGATGATCATTGGGCAGCGGGCCAAAATTATAAGCCGGTGAATACTCCGAAGGGGCATTGTGCAACCGCTCGGCCAGTACCAAATACCCGGTCAATGGTTCCAGCACATGCTGCCACGGGCGGATGGCGGCAGGATTGCGGACTGGAATGGTCTTGCCTGCCTGCAGCGAACGGACAATGTCCGGAATAATCCTGTCTTCGCTCCAGTCGCCCCCCCCAATTACATTGCCTGCGCGGGCGCTGGCAATGGCTTTCTGGTGCTGCCTGTAGGCATCTGGGTGAAAAAACGAATTGCGGAAGGAACTCACCACCAATTCCGTGCAGGCTTTGCTTGCACTGTAGGGATCGTAGCCTCCCAACCTGTCGGTTTCTTTGTATAAAATATGGGCCTCCTTGTTTTCGTATACCTTATCAGTAGTTACAATCACCGCCGTGCATTTGCCCTGTAACTGCTGTAATGCCTGTAACAGGTTGGCAGTACCGATAGCATTCACTTCAAATGTTTCAGCGGGAATGGCATAAGATCTTCTTACCAGGGGCTGGGCCGCCAGGTGAAAAACCATATCTGGCTGGAAGTCCACTATTTCTTGCGTCAATTTTTCGCAGTCGCGGATATCTGCAATGACGCTTTCGCACAATTGGGCGGGTAGCAGCACATCAAAAAGCCCATTGGCATAGGCAGGCGCCAGCGCATAGCCTTTAACCACCGCCCCCAACTGGTGCAACAGGGCTGTCAGCCAGGCGCCTTTAAAGCCAGTATGGCCGGTAACAAATACTTTTTTCCCCGCGTAAAAGCTAGGTAATTGCTGAAAATTTACCACAGTTTCCATTTTGCCTGGTTATGCTGCCAAAGATCTTCCAGTTCCAGCTTATCCCTTAATGCATCCATAGGTTTCCAGAAACCGGCATGCCGGTAGGCGGACAGTTGTGCATCTTTGCTGAGTTGTTCCAGCGGGGTATCTTCCCACATCGTATTGCTCATGTCTCCCTGCAGGTAATCAAACACTTTCGGGCTCAGCACAAAGAAACCCGCATTGATCCATTTGTTTTCATCTTTTGCTTTTTCCCTGAAAGCCAGCACCTCCCCTTTTGGTGAAAGATCCATACCACCAAAGCGTGCTTCCAGCTGTACGGCCGTTACCGTGGCAATTTTATTTTGCGCCTTGTGAAAAGCCAGTAGTGCCGGAATATCAATATCTGCAACCCCGTCTCCATAAGTAAGCATAAAATCTTCGTTGCCGGTATATTTCTTTACCTGATGTAACCGACCCGCTGTTTTGGTATCTGCACCTGTTTCTACCAGGGTTACTTTAAATGCTTCTGTACTGACCCCGTGAATCTCTACTTTGTTATTGGCCACATCTATGGTAAGATCTGCATTGTGCAGGAAATAATTCATGAAATACTCCTTAATGATATACCCTTTGTAGCCAAGACAGATCACAAAATCATTGAAGCCATAATGACTATAGATTTTCATAATATGCCATAAAACGGGCTTGCCACCTATCTCCACCATGGGTTTGGGGCGGGTACCGGTTTCTTCAGAAATGCGGGTACCCAATCCGCCGGCAAAAATCACTACTTTCATAATTTATACTATCCGTTAAAAAACTTGCCAAAAATAGCAGATTAAGCGCTGTATTATCCAAAAAATACCCGGCGGCGGACAATCTGTTTATTTTGGCTGCTTTTCATTGGTTAATCCTGTATTTTTATCGCTTTATTGTAAATATCAATGGGTAGTATCCAGCAACAAAGCATACGTTCCACCATCGGCATTTCACTGGGCTTTGCAATAGGCGCTTTTAACTTACTGGTATTGCAGACCCATATCCTCAGCACAGAACAGTTTGGTCTTACCAGGGTAATTACAGATGTAGGCATCACCCTTGCCACACTTTGCACATTGGGCTCTCCTGTAGTAGTGTACAAATTTTTCCCGTTTTATAAAAGTCTGCTGCCAGAGAAAAAAAACGATCTTCCTTATATCACCCTGATGGCATGCCTGCTGGGTTTCATCATCATCTGTTCTGCAGGCCTTGCCATAAAGAGCCTTATCATCCAGAAATTCAGCACAAAATCGCCGCTTTTTGTTCAATACTATTACCTGGTATACCCTTTTTGTCTTTTTTATTTGCTTTTCTTATGGCTGGAAAGCTTTGGCTGGTCATTTAAAAAAGGGCCCCTCTCCAACTCTTTGCGCGAAATGGCCCCCAGGCTGCTGTTTACCATTTTGCTGATGCTATTCTTACTGCACATCATCAGCTTCCTGTCCTTCCTCCTGCTGTTTTCCCTCTCCTACCTGCTACCCGCCGCAGTGCTTTTTTATAAATTGAGAAAGACGGGGTCTTTCAATTTCCATACTGAGATCAGTTCCCTTACACGGCGATTAAAAGGCAAAATGATCAATTTCGGACTATTTGTTTTCGGCGCGCAGTTCCTTAACCTGTTGTCAAAAACTTCGGATACGCTTATCATTGCAGGCAAATCAGACAACGGGCTTACCGATACCACCATTTTTGCAGTAGCTACCTATGTGGTAACGCTAATGGAAATCCCCCAGCGCAGTATCACTTCCAGCAGCATTCCTGTATTGGCTGAATCATGGAAAAATAAAGATTTGCGCAATATCAGTAATATCTATTCCAAGAGTGTGACAAACCTGCTCATAGTAGGACTTTCTATGTTTTGTCTTGTTTTGCTGAACGTGCACAACCTGGCCATTTTCCTGGGCAAGGATTACAAGGGCATTGAAATGGTGGTGTTCTTCCTGGGTATCAGTAAACTGGTTGACCTGGGCACTGGCGCCAATGCACAGATCATTACCACTTCCAATTACTGGAGAGTAGATTTTACCACCAATGTTATCTACACCATCATCGCCATCCCCCTGAATTATATACTGATTTCTCATTTTGGACTGATGGGCGCGGCCTACGCCAGCGTAATTGCCATCAGTTTTTACAATGCTATGCGTTTTGGCTTCCTGTGGATAAAATTCGGGCTGCAGCCCTATGCCTTCAAACACCTGCTGGCACTGCTGTATGCTGCAGTAGCGGGCGCTGCCGCATATTATATACCGGGTATGCCCGATATATATTCTGATACCTTTGTACGCACGTTGATTTTCTGCGGATTATTTTTTCCCGCGATCTATTTCAGCGGCGTTTCTGCAGAAGTGAATGAACTGATAAAAAAATATGTTTCTTCAATAAAAGGTACTATTTTCCGCAAATAAACAGGTCAGTAACGCCTGCTGCAACAATACTTTCAATATCCCACGGTACAGCAGCAGGCACCATTTTATGAACCAGGTATTTATAGGGGTTACCTGCAAGGCAGTTTTTCGTTACCATTCACTAATTTACTTTTTTACACCGGCCAATGCCAGCATATGGATAGGTTCGTTCAATATATTAAACGGCTTTACCTGCGCATCAAATACTTCCGCTATGGCTGGAAGGGAAACTATACCAGTTGGGCTGTTGCCAGGGCGCAGTGCAGCGGATACGATGCCGCCAATATTATTGAAAAAGTAAAAGCTGCAGCGCTGAAAGTAAAAGAGGGCAGCGCAGTGTTTGAGAAAGATGGGCGACTCTACGATGAAATCACCTGGTCGTGGCCATTACTGTCGCACCTGTTATGGATAGCGGGCAAGCGGGGTCAGCGGTTGTCGGTGATTGATTGGGGTGGTGCGCTGGGCAGCAGTTATTTTCAAAACCGCCCCTATTTGAAGCACCTGGAGGCATTGCAATGGAGTATTGTAGAACAGCCCGGTTTTGTTGCAGCGGGAAAAGCAGGCATCGCCGGGGGGCCACTAGCCTTCTTTGACACTATAGAGCAAGCGGAGGCTGCAAGGGGGCAGCAGCACGATGTATTGTTGCTGTCCTGCGTGTTGCCCTACCTGGAAAAACCTTATGAATTTTTAGCGAACGTTGCAGCCAGCAGAATTACGTGGATTATTATTGAAAACACGTATTTTAACCCTGCGCCCGGAAACAGGCTAACCATACAGGAAGTACCCCCGGTGTACTATGAAGCCGCTTATCCTGCCTGGTTCCTGGATTATGAACAGGTAATAAAGACAATGCAGCCTGCATATGAAGTACTGGCTGTTTATAACAACGAAGACATTCTTTATTTAGAGGGGCAGCTGGTGAACTATAAGGGATGTATTATGCAACTACGAACCAATAAATGACGGATGGCAGCTTATTATATTTTTTCTGCCTGATATAAAATTAACCCATAAACCTTAACCTTTCCATTTATGGCCTACATGATAGACCTGAAATCGTTTACAGATAAACGTGGCAATCTTACCGTAATAGAAAGAACCCTGCCCTTTGACATCAAACGTATTTTTTACATTTATGGCGTAGATGATTCTGCCCGCGGTGGCCATCGGCACAAAAAAACAGTGCAGGCCGCTGTTTGTTTACAGGGCTGCTGCACCATCAACAATAACAATGGCAGCGGTGCGGGTTTTGAAGCGTTTGAACTAAGCAGGCCCGACCAATGCCTGGTACTGCAGCCGGAAGACTGGCATACCATGACGGACTTCAGTGCCGACGCCATATTGATGGTACTGGCGTCTGACTATTTTGACCAGAACGATTATATCTTTGAACCCTATGCCGGCAGTTATTGAATACGAAAATCTGGGGCTTCTTAACAGGTCGTTTTTTGACGATTACCGGCTTGCTTTTGACAAAATCCTGCAAAGCGGCTGGTATGTGCTGGGCACCGCTGTGAAACGCTTTGAAGCTGAATGGGCAGACTATTGCCAAACAGACTACTGCGTCGGTGTAGCCAATGGACTGGATGCCCTTAGCCTGGCATTGCGCGCTTTTAATTTTGAGCCGGGCGCAGAAGTCATTGTTCCTTCCAATACGTATATTGCCACCATACTGTCCATTGTGCAAAACCGGCTGCAACCGGTGCTGGTAGAACCAGACATCCACACTTACAATATCAACCCGGCGGAAATAGCTGCGAAAATTACCCCAAAAACAAAAGCCATTATTGCAGTACATCTCTATGGCAAACTCTGCAATATGGAGGCTATTAACGATATTGCTGCCCAATACCAGCTAATAGTAATAGAAGATTGTGCGCAGGCGCATGGCGCCAGTTTTCAAACAAAAAAAGCTGGCAGCTGGGGGCATTTTGGCGCCCATAGTTTTTATCCTACAAAAAACCTGGGTGCCCTGGGCGATGCCGGCGCACTCACCTGCAACGACCAAACGCTGAAAGAAAAAATCAGCACCCTGCGTAATTATGGGTCCAACATAAAGTACCACAACGATGTGGTAGGCGTTAACTCAAGACTGGACGAGCTGCAGGCTGCATTGCTGTCGGTAAAACTGGCTAAGCTGGATGACATTATTGCACACAAAAGAATGCTGGCAGCCATTTACCTGAGTGGTTTAAAAGAAGATTTTATCAAACCCGTTCAGCAGCCGGGTTATCTTGATGTATTCCATATTTTTAATGTCAGGCACCCTCAAAGAGATGCGTTGAAAGCTTACCTGCTGAAAAATAATATTCATACAGAAATTCATTATCCCATAGCGCCCAACCGGCAAAAAGCCATGGCAGGTATTTTAGACAATCAGCCCACCCCTGTTGCAGCAACCATTCACCAAACCACGCTCAGCCTTCCTGTGTCTTATTTTCATACAGCAGATGATGTGCAGCGGGTGACAGAGATAATGAATAAGTTTTAATGACCCCGCCCACCGGGATTTGTATTTTTAGATTACATTTAGTAAGGATAAAGTTCCTGTTGCTGACAGTAGCTTCCGGTTCCCGCTGATTTATTTTCTACCCTGGCAACCATCCTTTAAACCAACCTAAATAAACAAATATGATGAAATCAATTCTTTATTACAGCGTTGTAAGCTGCCTGCTGTTGTCCTGTGGTGGCCCCGAAAAAAAAGCTGAAACAGCCGCCCGTATTCCAAAAGAATATGCCATAGAGCAATTGTTTAACAATCAATCTGTAAGTGCCGCAGGTTTCAATGCAGATGAAAGCAAAGTACTCCTGCACAATAACAGGACAGGCATTTATAACCTGTACGAACTTTCCATTGCAGACACCGCCGCCACCGCATTAACCGCTTCCAAAAAAGAATCTTTTTTCTCTATTGACTATTTACCCGGCAGCAGCCGTTTTATCTATGCAGCAGACAAAGGAGGCGATGAAAACAGCCATGTATACCTGGCAGCAAAAGGCGATACTACTGCAAAAGACATTACCCCCTGGCCAAACAGCACCAATAGTTTTGCCGGCTGGAGCGATGACAAAAAAGCAATGTACCTGGTAAGCAATAAGCGCAACCCCCGTTTTTTTGATATCTGGAAAATGGATACGGCGGGCTGGAAAGCAACCATGCTTTACCAGAACGATTCTGGCTATAACATTTCGGGCATGAGCAGATCGGAACGCTTTATTGCGCTGTCTAAGGAAAAGACGACCGACAAAAACGATTTGTATTTGTACGACCGTACCACGAAACAGACAAAACGCCTCAGCAACGACAATGAAGCCAACTGGAACGCCGCCGCCTTTGAAAAAAACGACAGCATTCTCTATTATATTACCAACGATGGCAACGAATTCAGCTACCTGGTGAAATACAATATTGCCAGTGGCAAGGCCGGCAAACTATATGAAGATAAATGGGATGTAGTGAATATGAACCTGAGTGAAAACGAAAAATACCATACTATTTTCGTGAACGAAGACGGCAAAAATAAAGTGCTGCTGTTTGACCATGCGGGCAACCAGTCCATTCCCTTCCCCGAAATAAAGGATGGCGATGTGCTGAACGTAATCATTTCCCCTACAGAAAAAAACTTATTGCTTACCGTGGGCAGCAGCACCAGTCCGCCCAACCTCTATGCTTATAACGTGGAGAAAAAAGAATTAAAGCAACTGACTGCAACACTGAACAGGGAGATAGACCAAAATGACCTGGTGAAAGCCGAAGTAGTGCATTTCCCATCTTTTGATGGCAAAGAAATCCCTGCCATTTATTACCGCCCATTACAGGCTTCCAAAGAAAAAAAAGCCGCAGCATTGGTGTGGGTGCATGGTGGCCCCGGTGGCCAGAGCCGTGTAGGCTTCAGCAATGCCATACAGTACCTGGTAAATCATGGATATGCGGTGCTGGCCGTAAACAACCGCGGCAGCAGCGGGTATGGCAAAACATTTTATAAAATGGACAACCGCGATCACAGCAACGGAGATCTGAAAGATTGCATATGGGGAAAAAAATGGCTGGCACAGCAGGAATATATTGACAGCACGGCCATAGGTATTGAAGGCGGAAGTTATGGCGGCTGTATGGTATTGGGTGCCCTTGCCTTTCATCCTGATGAATTTAAAGTAGGCGTGGATCTTTTTGGTGTCGCCAACTGGTTGCGTACCCTCCGCAGCATCCCTGCTTATTGGGAAGCCGGTAAAAAAGCATTGTACGACGAAATGGGTGATCCCAACACGGCAGACAGTGTGCGGTTAAAAAACATCTCGCCCCTGTACAATTACGAGAAGATTACCAAACCATTGCTGGTATTCCAGGGCGCCAACGATGTAAGGGTACTGAAAGCAGAAAGCGATGAGATTGCCGCGGGTGTAAAAAAGAACGGTGTACCCGTAGAATATGTGCTTTACCCGGACGAGGGACATGGCTTTGTAAAAAAAGAAAACCAGATAACTACTTCCAAAAAAACATTGGAATTTCTTGACAAGTACCTGAAACCAAAACCGGTGCAGAAGCTGCCTTAGCAGTATTAAGATACCAGTACTCAGTATTGAGACTTTAAAAACGAACGTATCTTTTGACACTATGCATAAACAAGCAATGGCCGGGAGTATACCGGCCATTGCTTGTTTATAACCATAGCCTTGACGCGTAGTCTCCATACTAAATACCAGTGGCTGAGTACTATTCCAGCATTTTCAATTTCTCCAAAAACAATTGCAGTCCCTGTTTCTTTTTATCATCCAGCGTATAACTGATATACTGCGTGAAGTATTTTTTTAAATCAAATAATGTATAAGGATTTTTTGCCACAATTTCATCTATGGCCTGCAGGCCGGTACCGGTAGCTGTATTGAAATCCGCCATAAAATCTT
>JANPGT010000983.1:0-1550 GCA_031424135.1 Chitinophagaceae bacterium | reverse complement strand
ACCGCATAAAAACCATCATTTGTTGCGGTTTTTTGCAGGAATCAAGATTGGAAACCTGCAAAATCACAGATTATCTTATCGTGATGGGCGAAAAGCCGGGATCAGGGGCGAAGTCTTGTAACGGTATATCCTGCTTGCTGTGTACTTAGAATGCTATTACTAATCCATTCCTGGTATGGGTGCCTGCCAGGGGTGTAAACGCGGGAATTGTTTTTGGCTCCAGGTCTCTTTTGAAAGGATACGCTTTTGCTACCGCTGTAATGGTTTTGAGCTTTTGCCCGGTTTTATAAAAATGTGTGAGGTAGAGCATATCAATTACATATTTCCGGCTCAGCCATTTATCAAGATTACGGACGCCAGCGGTATGCAGCACGGAAAGTGCATAGCAGTTGGCCTGCCACTCATATTCCTGCAGCCTTGCCAGTAAAGCATCATCGGGATTTTTGTATAATTCTGACCCCAGGTTGCGCAGCAACGGATCTATGTTCCATTGCACACTGTGCCCGGCCAGATGCAGCAGGTTGAACACTTTTTCTTCGGCAGACAAATGCCCACCAATATAAATAATCTTTCCATCCAGGTCGCCTTTAAAAAACGGATCCAGGTTATGGGTGTACTGAATGGTTAACCCCATTTGCTGCACTACCCATTCACATTGCTGCAGCACACCCGCAAAATCTACCTTCTTTGTCGCCATAAAATAGTAACCACTAAAACAAAAACTGTAAAAAATATTTACTTAATCGTTCCCTCCATTACATCTTCTATATAAGAAACGATTTCTATAAACCGCGGATCTTTCCTGATAGAACGGTCGCGCTTCACCGGAAGATCTGGTTTGATATGTTTTACGATGCGCCCCGGGTTGGCATCCATTATATAAATATCATTGCCCAGCAATACGGCTTCGCGGGGGTCATGTGTTACCAGTACCACGGTTGGGTTTAGATCTGCCAGTTCTCTTTTCTGAAAAATGTCCAGCAAAAAAAACTGCATCTTGGCGCGGGTAAATCCATCCAGGGCGCCGTAGGGCTCATCCAGCAATAACATATTGGGATTGGCCACCAGGCAACGGGCAATGGCTACACGCTGTAACTGACCACCGCTCAGTTGCGGCATCCTGGCATATTTGTTTTCGTGCCC
Organism: Chitinophagaceae bacterium; assembly: GCA_031424135.1. Taxonomy (GTDB): domain Bacteria; phylum Bacteroidota; class Bacteroidia; order Chitinophagales; family Chitinophagaceae; genus JACMLD01. Next base: position 407 of record JANPGT010000983.1, on the reverse strand, counting down.
TTCCAGCCCTACCACTTTTATCATTTCCATGGCCTGCTCTTCTGCCTGCTTAGACGGTACACCTTTCAATGTAAGCGGCAGCGCCACATTCTGCAATACGCTGAACCACTCCAGCGAAGAATATTGCTGAAACACCATGGGCACGCTCTGGTTGCTGCTGATGGGCTCACCACCAATAAAGACCTCACCCCTGGTGGGTTTCTGTATTCCTGTCCAGTAACGCAACAGGGTAGATTTACCGCAACCCGACTTACCCATGATCACCACAAACTGACCGATGTCTTTGTGGTCTTCTACCGCCAGGTTAAAATCATCAAACACTACAAAATCCTGCTGTGTTTTGGTATCAAAATATTTCTGGTGAATGCCCCTCAACTCAAGTACCGGCGGCGATACACTGCTGCCCG
>JANPGT010000982.1:0-4387 GCA_031424135.1 Chitinophagaceae bacterium | reverse complement strand
TTTGTGGATTTTTATTTCTCTTGTGAAGCTTTATCTTCGCCGCACCAAAGCACCACTTATGCAAAGCTCGGTAAAGATATTTTCCGGTACAGGATCGCAATACCTGGCAGAAAAAATAGAGAAGAAAAGGGCCACCACGTAGATACCGGCGCAAAAAAACAAGGATTGAAGTCCACCCAGGTTGTTGAATGTAGAGGTACGTTTCATAAAATCGGATTTTTCAGTTTTCAAAAGGTATTGGATAGTCGTAAACGCGCAATGGTACCGGATATTGTACCATTTTGTGATAAATTTATGCTATAAAGATATTCCACTAACTTTCAGTATGCAAGCGCAGAAGTACTCAATTAAAGACTGGGCTAAAGATGACAGACCCAGGGAAAAGCTACTAAGTAAAAGCCCCATGGCCCTGAGCGACTCTGAATTGCTGGCCATTCTTATTAATAATGGTAACAAGGAAAAAAGCGCCGTAGCGCTGGCCCAGGAAGTACTGCAGCTGGGCAAAAACAACCTGAACGAGCTGGGCCGGCTTTCCATTAAAGATTTTATGGCCATTAAAGGCATCGGCGAAGCCAAAGCCATTGCCATTGCCGCCGCGCTGGAACTGGGCCGCAGAAGGCAGGCTGCCAATTTCCTGGAAAAGCCCCAGGTAAAAAGCAGCGCAGACATAGCGGGCTACCTGCAAACCCTGCTGTCTGATTACCTGCACGAAGTATTTGCCGTGGTGTTCTTAAACCGCGCCAATAAAATAAAACATTTTGAAATTGTAAGCGAAGGCGGCATTACCGGCACGGTAGCCGACCCGCGCATCATACTCAAAAAAGCCCTGCAGGAAGACGCTGTAAGCATTGTGCTTTGCCACAACCACCCCTCCGGCAACCTGCGCCCCAGCCGCGCCGACGAAGAACTAACGCACAAAATCAAAGAAGCCGCCCGCTTTTTAGACATTAAGGTACTGGACCATATTATTGTAAGCAATGAAGGGTTCTATAGTTTTGCGGATAACGGAATACTTTGAAGAAGTTTTTAGTTTATAGTTTTTAGTTCGATTACTCCGAAACCCTAATTGCACAATAGTCTTTTCTCTATCTTCGATCAAAATACAATTATAATGGCCGATCAGCAACCCAATAACCAGCAACTGAATATAGAAATATCGGAAGAGGTATCAGAGGGAACTTACTCCAACCTGGTCATCATTACACACTCCCACGCAGAATTTATTGTTGACTTTGTGAATGTAATGCCAGGCACTCCAAAAAGTAAAGTTAAAAGCCGCATAATTCTCACCCCCCAGCACGCTAAACGGTTTTTAAATGCCCTGGACGATAACCTCAAACGTTTTGAAGAAGCCCACGGCAAAATTAAAGACCAGGAATCTGTTGAGTTTCCGCTGAATTTTGGAGGACCAACCGCGCAAGCTTAAAAAAATCTCCTGTTGCCGGCATATCATTTTTTTGTAACAATAATGCCTAATGGCAACAATTAACAGGTTCGAAGATTTAAAAATATGGCAGAAATCAAGGATGCTATGCCAGGAAGTGTTTGCATTAACTGAACAGGAGAAATTTTGCCGCGACTATAAATTGAAAGATCAAATCAATGGAGCCTCGGGTTCAGTAATGGACAATATTGCGGAGGGATTTGGAAGGCAGGGGAACATCGAATTCATTAATTTTTTGACTATTTCTCATGGCTCAGCCCTGGAAGTAAAATCGCAACTGTACCGGGCATTAGACAGGAACTACCTGTCGCAGACCAAGTTTGATGAACTTGAATTACTAATTGATGAAATAGGGAAAATGAATGCTTCACTGATTACTTACCTGAACAAGAATGATTTCAGGGGTCAAAAATTCAAAGGCAGGCAGAAGTAAAATAATTAAAACCTGCCTGTCTACTGCTCAGTGCGATGAAGGAACTAAAAACTATAAACTAAAAACTTATTCTACGTCTACCTGCTTTTTCACCACCGATCCATCCCGGGCTTCCATTAAAAACCGGCGCTCATCAATAACATAACCATTGCCTTTTTCACAAAAATGCACAATGATATTTTCTACACTGATGGGATTGCCTTCCGGAATATCTGCAATATTGGAATGGCGTATATCGTGCCCGTCAATTATAATCACCAACCCGCTGCCAATGGCTTCCATTTTATTGCCATCAGTTACCAGCATGCCCGTGTCTTCTCCCAACCCAATGCCAATGGCCGATGGGTTGCTGGCCACCGCCTGCGACAAGCGGCCAAAGCGTCCGCGTTTTTCAAAATGGCTGTCTATAATTACGCTGTCTATAAAACCCAGGCCGGTAGTAATCTTTACTTCACCTTTTAAATGGGCCCGGGTGGCATTGCCCTCATAAATCATGGTGTTGCTCATGGCCATGGCGCCTGCACTGGTACCTGCAATGATGAAATTCTCATTGCGGTAACGCTCGTGCAAAATCTTCAGGAAACGGGTGCCGCCAAATGTAGCACTTAACCGCATCTGGTTGCCCCCGCTGAACATTACACACTGGCAGTTCTGAATACGGTCTGTATGCTCCGGTTTCAATACATCTTCGCGGTTACGGATATTCAATACGCCGATATTGGTACAGCCAATCTTACCAAAGGCATTCAGGTAATTGTCAGCTACTTCATGAGGAATGGTAGAAGCGGTGGTGACTACTTCGATGCGGGCACCCGGTCCGCCGGCTTCCTGCATAATGCGGCGCAGGATGCCCAGTTCAAAAAAATTGAGGTTATTGCGGTAGATATCGCCCGTCTCCAAATCGGTTCCCTTGTCTTCTGCGCCTCCAATGGCGATTAATTTTCCTTTCGGTATTAACATATATCATTCAAAATTGCCTGATCAAACAAAAATAACGGAAATACAATAAAGGAATTGTGATAAAACCGGTAAATGTGAGAAATGTGAAGAATGTAAAAATGTGAAAATATCCGCGACGCCCATCGGTTGCAGCTTCAGCACCAATAAAAAACCATCATCTAATTATTAAACAGCCGTGTACCACTGTGCCAGGGTGCATCCTTGGTTAACTGCACTAAAATTAATCCTCTTTAATTCATCATTCATGTAAATTAGCGTCTACCAAAACTATACGCATGCGGAAAATACAAATGGCATTTGCATTGATATTGATCAGTTTTCAGTCTTTTGCCCAGGATCTTAGTTATTACCTGCCCAACGATGTTACTTATAACAGCGCTATCCCAACGCCGGAACAGATCATTGGCCACCATGTAGGCGAATGGCATATTACCCACGACCGGCTGGTAAACTATATGAAAGCCATTGCCGCCGCCAGTCCAGGCCGTGTAAAGCTGGAACTAATGGGCACTACTTACGAAACTAGACCGCAATTATTACTGGTATTCTCTTCCAAAAAAAATCTTGACAACCTGGAGCAGATCAGGCAACAGCACCTGCAACTGGGCGACCCCGCCGCTTCCGCTTCACTGAACACAGACAATATGCCCGCCGTGATCTGGATTGGCCACTCCATCCATGGCAATGAATCCAGCGGCGCCAATGCTTCACTGCTGAGCGCTTACTACCTGGCCGCCGCAGAGGGCAAAAAAATAGACGAGCTGCTGGACAATGTGGTGATTCTGTTCGATCCTTCTTTTAACCCCGATGGACTGCAACGCTTTTCTACCTGGGTAAACCAGCACAAAAGTAAAAACCTGGTGACGGATGCTAATTCAAGGGAGTTTAATGAAGTATGGCCAGGCGGCCGTTTCAATCATTATTGGTTTGATCTTAACCGCGACTGGTTACCGGGCGTACATGCAGAAAGCCAGAACCGCCTTAAAAAATTCCAGGCCTGGCGGCCCAATATATTAACAGATCACCACGAGCAGGGCAGCAATGCCAGCTTCTTTTTTCAACCCGGTGTGCCAGCCAGGGTAAACCCGCTGACGCCTGAGAAAAACCAGCAACTGACCGCTAAGATTGCGGAGTTCCATGCAAAGTTTCTGGATAAAATAGGTTCGCTCTATTTCACCAAAGAAAATTATGATGATTTCTATTATGGCAAAGGCTCTACCTACCCGGATGTACAGGGCTGTATCGGTATTCTGTTTGAGCAGGCATCTTCGCGCGGGCATGCACAGCAAACCGCCAATGGCGTGCTGCGTTTTCCATTTACTATCCGCAACCAGTTTACCACTACCCTTTCTACGCTTGAAGCCGCGGTGAACCTGCGCAAAGACCTGCTGAATTACCAGCGTGATTTCTTTAAAATGACCTTGCAGGAAGGCGGCACAGCCGTTAATAAAGCATGGGTAATTGGGGAGGCGACCGACAGGGCCAGGACCAATCATTTTATAGAAATGCTGTTGCGCCATAAAATAGAAGTGTATTCACTGGGAAGCAAT
>JANPGT010000981.1:0-6695 GCA_031424135.1 Chitinophagaceae bacterium | reverse complement strand
CTCCAAAAGCTGCGATGTTTTTCTGCACCCATTGCAGGGCGGCTACCTGGTCAAGCAATCCATAATTGCCTGATGCTTTATAGGGAGCTTCGGCACTGAGGCCAGGGTGCGCAAAATTGCCAAATATGTTGAGGCGGTAATTACACGTAATGACTACAATGCCTTTTTTAGCCATGGCCTCGCCGTCGTAACGTGGTTCCGAAGCATCACCGGCCACATTACCACCACCATAGAAATACACCAGCACCGGCAGGTTTTTGCTGTTGCGTTTGGCGGGTGTCCACACATTTAGGTAGAGACAATCTTCGCTCAGTCCGTCAGACCGCGAAGCCATATCGCCAAACACCATCGTTTGCATGGGGCGTGGGCCAAATTTCTTTGTTTCTTTTACGGCCTTCCAGTTGTCCATGGCTTGCGGCGCCTTCCAGCGCAGGCTGCCCACGGGCGGTTTGGCAAAGGGCACACCAAAATAAGTTTGTATACCGGTGTGGGTATTGTAGTTACCCTCTATAATGCCGTTGGCCACAGTGGCCTGCACGGCAAATGCATTGGTGTTTTGCGCCATCAAACAATTGGTAAAAAAGAAAAGAAGGAAAAGGACAAGCAGCTGTCTCATGTTGTAGGTTTTTATTGGTAAATCAGGCAATAACATGTTGAAAAAGGATGCAGGCGTTCAAATACATGGGTGGTTACGCAGCCCATAGTACGCCACCGCTGTCAATGGGTGTCAAATTAACACAAGTTTTTCAACTAACCATTTTTAATCAGGCTGTGGACCGGCATAATGAAGCCGGGAGGGTGTTTATCCCTTAAAAAACAGAAGATTACCAACAGGAAGAAGGGTAACAGCAGTAACAGAATTGCTGTATAAAAAAGGGGACTCCGGAGGGAGTAAGTCATTTATCAACGCTATGAAAAAAATGGACAATACGGAAAACAGATAGCTCCATTTGTTTCATAAAATCCGGTAATTTATTTAATTCAGTAATTACCCCATAGCCGCAAGCGCCATCAATGAAGACAATACCAATACACATTTCCAGCAATTGAGCCTGTTCATAGTCGTAGAATTTAGGGTGTAAAGATATCCCAGGTTTAGCTTGTTTTTTGTTAAAGTGAGACAATGCCGTACAAACATGCTTTTGTATCTTTATCGCTATGAATATATCCTTTAAGAAAATCATTTTCCTGGACATCGGCGGTGTGCTGTTAACCAATGGTTGGGGACATGAATCAAGACAGGCGGCAGCGGCCAGGTTTGGGTTTGACTACCAGGAAATGAATATCCTGCATGAATTTATTTTCAATGTATACGAGATAGGTACTATTTCGCTGGATGACTACCTGGAAACTACGCTTTTTTATAAGGAACGAAATTTTACCAAAGAGGCTTTTGTCAGTTTCATGCAGGAGCAATCGATAGAACTGCCCGGCACACTGCAATGGCTGATAGACTGGAAAAAGCAACACCGGGATCGTTTCCGTTTTATTTCCATCAACAATGAAGGGAAAGAACTGAATGATTTCCGCATCCATAAATTCAGGCTGCACGAATGCTTTGACGCATTTATTTCTTCCTGCGAAGTAGGTATGCGCAAACCAGACCCGGGTATCTTCCGCCTGGCCATGGGCATTGCGCAGGCCAAACCGGAGGACTGTGTTTATTTTGATGACCGGCAGATATTGGTGGATGCAGCATCAAAAACAGGTATGGCCTGTTACCGGCACCAGGGCCTGGAATCAACAAAGGCGATTTTAGATAGTTTATTATAGTAAATAAAAAGGGGGATGTAAAAACATTCCCCGCTTGTAATTCCAACTGTGCTATACTAAACTTTTTATTGCTTATTGCTGCTTATTGAACAGAAAGTTTCACTACGGGACTAACTGTAACATGTTCAATCTTTACCTGTTTTTTTAACTCCTGGGGTCCGCCGCTGATAACAATATTGTACACACCTTCCCTGGCGCCGGTAAAATTGTATTCCTTGCTCATTTTTATGAATTTGCGGCTGGTAACAAAAGCATCCAGCGTATTGCCGTCGGGATCCAGCAGGGTTACGGTAAGGGTTTTACGGCCGAAATTTTCAATGTGTAAACACACCACTTCTTCATTGTCTTTTTGCTGCAGCGCAATGCTGAAATTATTTTCAGCTGCAGGACTAATTGCTGCAAATTTTGAGTAGGGTCCGCCTTCAGCCTTAGCAGGTGTCACCACACTTGCTAATACGATGACTATTACACAAGCTGATAATTTTATAAACTGTTTCATAATAGACGTTTTTATTTTTTTCAGAATAATTGTTTGGTATACTGTAAACGGAAAACGTGCCAAACAGAAAACGCTGTTTATCAAGATGCATTTTTTAACTCTTGCTGAGAACTGTCCGGTTTCGACGCATCCGCTGTCCGGTTCCGGCACTGCCGGGTGGCTAAACTTTCCATGCTGTTGTGCGTGCATGAAAAAATACTGAACATTCACCTATGGCTGCATTAATTCATCTACATTAGGGCCATAAAAAAGCACCGCCCGTAGATGGCTGGCAACTTATTTCTTCTAAAATCATTTTTTATTTATGCATATGAATGTAGGCGTTTTGCTTTTCAGCAATTTTGAAACCCTGGATGTTTTTGGACCGGTTGAAATACTGGGCAGGCTAACTGACAAATATAAAATCCGGTTTTTTTCGCTGGAAGGAGGTCTTATAAGCAATGACCACGGCGTAACGGTACTGACCGAAAAACTGGAAGCCATCAATAATGGTACAGGTATTTTCCTGGTACCAGGCGGCTACGGAACCCGTGTTGAAGTGAACAACAATGCTTTGATAGCTGCCATCAGAACCATTTCAGCATTAAGTGAATATGTACTCACTGTTTGTACAGGCACTGCCCTGCTGGCTAAAACAGGTCTGCTGGATGGCAGAAGCGCCACGACCAACAAAAGGGCCTTCGACTGGGTATGCAGCACCGGTGAAAAAGTAAACTGGATAAAACGCGCCCGCTGGGTGGTTGATGGAAAATATTATACTTCTTCCGGTGTTAGCGCGGGTATGGATATGACATTGGGCCTCCTGAAAGATTTGCATGGATATGATTTTGCAAAAGAAATAGCTTTTCATGTAGAATACCGCTGGCAGGAAAACAAAGAGGAAGATGATTTTTGTGACCAGTAGAAAATCTTTGACACAAGATTTATCATACCATGGCTCAATCGCTTTGGGTTTAGCGCCTGTTGAAACAAACACTGCAGGTAAAATCGCCACACGCACCATCAGCCAACAAAAAAGCTCCCTCTTTGCAGATGGAGCTTTCAGTAAGATGATGTATGCATCAATTATACTAATCTCTTTTCTTATACTTATTCTTATTCCAGGGGGCAAATCCTTTGCCTGCTTTTTTTGCAGCAGGTGCGTCCTTTGCTGGTGTTGCCTTTTTCTTACCAGCCGCTGGCTTTTTAGATGTATTGGCCACCGCCCTGCTTACTGCCACCCGTCTGGCACCGGCAGATCTTGTTTTACCTGTTGCTTTCACTGGTTCAGCTCCTTTGCTATGCTGCGGGGCATTTTGAGCAGGTACCGCTTCTTTTGCAAATTTCTCTTTGGAAATACCGGCTGCTTTGCCGGCAGTGCGTGCACCCCTTCTGCCAGCCACCACAGGTGCGGGACGTTTCTTGCGCACTACAGGTTTCTTTGCAGCGGGTGCGCCTGCTGCCTCCTGCTCTTTGGGAGCAGTAGCTGCTTTCACTGCTGCGCGGGCCCTTCTTTTACCGGCGGCGGATCTTTGCTGATCGGAAGTTTTCTTCTTACCCGATCTTCTTTTTTTTATTCTGGTCATACAGGGGCAATTTAGTTATTATTATCCAGATGGCGTCTGCGTTCCACCTCTGCAATCAATCAGCCTCCAGCCACCGGTGTTACAGCGCTGTTGTTCTAACCATGCTTATTTACCCAGCAGCTGCAATGTGTAGCTGTAACTATATTTTTTCTCCAGCAACCTGTAAGCATCGTGCGGCAGTGCCCCCCAACTGTTATCGCCACCCACTCCGCGCTGTTTTAAGTCGATATTGAGGTACACACTGTTCCTCGGCTTTATATCTGCCGGATGCTGTTGTTTCTTTGTAAGACCGGGATCGAGATCTTCTGCCATTGCGTTGATGGCGCTGAAACAGACAGGCTGCAAGCCCTCCACCATCAGCCCGGCACCGCTGTTATTCGTCAGGGTCAGCCAGCGTACATCGGTCTTATAGCCGTTCTCCTGCGGACGTATATAATTCCAGGTAAATTGATTTTGCACACTGTCTGTATATAAGCCAACAAAAGAAGCCGTATTGCGATCGCTGTAGTTCTCCCAGGGGCCGCGTCCGTAATAACTCAAGTGATTAAACCCTGAAGGCAATTCCATGCGCATACCAAAGCGTGGCAGCTCGGGCAGTTCTCTTCCGGTCAAATCAATAGAAGCCGTAATGCGCACAGCACCGTTGTTCAAAATAAAATAGTCAATAGTATACGGTACATTAATACCGTTTAACTGGTACTGTACCTGTATGGCCACACCCTCTGCGGTTTGTTCTGCCACGGCCACATTCTTTACAGCCCTGTTCACATGCGCCGTCCGCCAGATGCCCAGGTTCGCGGGCATATTGTTTCCAAAGTCATTATCTGTTGGGGCACGCCAGAAATAAGGCTCCGGAAACTGGCTGATAACGCCCTGTTCATTATTCAAACCATAGCGTGCAAATCTTCCACGCCGCAAATCAAACTCACCCTTCACATTGCCGGCGGTAAAAGAAAGCCGGTTGGCATCTTTCGTTACCTGCAATTTTGTGTCTGCTGCCGTGGTTCGTGCAAAATAATCTCCGGCAGTTTTAAATTGTTCCCGGGCAATTTCATGTCCGGCCTGAATTAGTGCCGTAGCAGTTTTTGTAAGCGCATACACATTTACAAAAAACTCAGATCCTTCTGCCGCTTTAAATACCGGCAGCTCTAAACTGATGTCTTTTTGCTGGTGCGGTGCCAGGGTCAGTTCAAACAGGCCATCTTTTACTTTTTCTCCATTGCGGTACATCTCCCATTTAAAAACATATTGATCAAGGTTGGTAAAATCGAACAGGTTCTGTACAGTAATAATACCGGCACTGATATCTTTTGCTTTGAACAGGATATTCTGGTAGACTTTCTTCACTTCATTTAATCCGGGGTGAATGCTCCTGTCTGCCGCCACCAGTCCATTGGCACAAAAGTTCTCATCGTTCTGTAATGCATAACCGCCCAGGTCGCCGCCATAAGCCAGGAAGGCTTTACCATCAGAAGTAGTTGTCTTCATACCCTGGTCTACCCAGTCCCATATAAAACCGCCCTGCATTTTTTTATCACTCATAATTACATCCCAGTATTCCTGGAAATTACCATTGCTGTTGCCCATGGCGTGCGAGTATTCGCACATAATAAATGGTCTTGTTTTACGGGAAGCTGCATAGCTTTTCATATAGCCCATACCCGGGTACATCGGGCAAACAATATCCGTATTCCAGTCTTCCCCTGCCTGCTCAAATTGTACCGGCCTGCTATTGTCACGTTGTTTCATCCATAAGTAGGCATCATGAAACACTTTGCCGTTGCCACATTCGTTGCCCATCGACCAAATGATCACTGAAGCATGATTTTTATCGCGTTCCACCACGCGGCTGATCCTGTCCATATGTGCCGGCGCCCATAACGGCAGGTAAGCCGGATGCACGGTGGTATCAAACCAGCCCTGCAGCGAAGCGCCCATACCATGTGTTTCTATATTGGCTTCATCTACTACGTAAAGACCATATTCATCGCACAGTTTTAACCAGTAGGGATCGTTGGGGTAATGACTGCTGCGCACCGCATTGATATTGTACTGCTTCATCAACTGAATATCCTTTAACATCAGGTTTTTGTTGGGCACATGTCCACCCACTTCATCGTGTTCGTGACGGTTAACACCATGCACATAGGTGGCTACCCCGTTTACCAGCAACTGCGCATTTTTTATTTCTATTTTTCTGAAGCCGATTTTGGTGCCCGTTAAAGCCAGCAGGTTTCCCTTTGCATCTTTTAAACTAATGATGCATTGATAAAGGTTGGGCGCTTCAGCACTCCATTGATCAGGATGCTGAACAGTGCCTTTAAACCGCATGGTGCTTATACTGTCAGCTGTATTGATTATTTTTTGCTGCTGCGAAAAAACAGACCTGCCATTTTTATCCTGTATTTCTACCGATAAAGTGCCTGACTGCGCCTGTTGGTTGAATTTTCTTATATCAACTTCAGCACTAAAGCTGCCATTTTTGTATTGGGCATCCAGGTCGGCCTTGCAGAAGAAATCCCATACTGTTACTGAAGGCAGCGCATATAAGAAAACATCGCGCTCTATTCCGCTGATACGGAAAAAATCCTGGTCTTCCAGGTAGCTGCCATCATGCCAGCGAAAGACCTGTACAGCCAGTACATTACTGCCTTTCTTAAGATAAGGCGTGATGTTGAATTCTGCAGGCGATTTGGAAGCTTTGCTCATGCCCACTTTTTGTCCATTGACATACACAAATGCGCAACCAGTAATAGAACCAAAATGGAGCAACACTTCCCGTTCATCCCAATCTTCAGGTACAGTAAATTCCCGGCGGTATGTACCAACCGGGTCATTCTCGCCCACGTATGGCGGGT
>JANPGT010000980.1:0-2227 GCA_031424135.1 Chitinophagaceae bacterium | reverse complement strand
GAATTTATTTCTTCATGTATGTCCAATCCTATCCATAGAACGTGCTGCAGGTCAACCCTTTTTTGGGAAGATGAGGAGACCTGTAATTTCTGGATGCCATCGGTTATAGTGTATAATTCACGCGCGGAAGCTATATAGGATATATTCCCGTCAAAAATGCTGGTTTGGGTAACCGGAGAAAAGAAAACCTCTGTTTTAAGGTTATCCCTTTTCCGATCGTTGGCCGGAGGTTTATAAATAAACTGTTCCCCGGTATTTAATACAGCGGTCGGTTCAGAAGATCTCACCTGGACGATGCCATATGCAGGATTTACATCTATTATGCCCGGGTGTAACAGACACGCAAGACGTTCCAGCATACGGTTTTGCGTTTTCCCGATTTCTGCAGCAACTTTTTCAAATTCCACTGAACAGGCTTCCATCAATAAACTGACCAATGGATCAAAATCTTCCATTTCAGACTCCGCAAAACCCCAGATTTCTGCGGCTCTCTTAATCATGCGGTTTCTCACCCGTTCCCGCGTAAAATACTTCTGGTTCATTTCGTCTGTTGCCATGCTTTAATTTTTCACGGTCTTAATGAAGCTTCTCCCATATAATTCCATGCACCTTTCAGCACCTCACCGCTGGCACCCACAGCACCTGCACCGTATCCAAGACCGCCCACACTCTGAGAGTAGAAATAATAATCATCAGGATTGGTGAACGGATTAGCTGTTATATAGGTTAAACTGTAACCTACCACGAATACGCCCCCTCCTAAAGACGATATCCTTCCAGGTGCACCATTTAAATCAGTTGCGCTGAATGCGTTCACACCACAGAAATAAGGTACGCTGCTCATGGCAGACCAGGGGGCAGAAATAGCGCCGTAATCCGACGGATTAATTACGCCCGAAATGTTTCCACCAATACCCATTCCCACACCGGAAAAACCAAAATAGGCAGATCCTCCTGCTGATGCGCTGTAAAAGCAAAAAAGGAAATATCCTCCGGCTACCCCTGTACCACCGGCCACCTGTCCGAGACAGCAGACCTGCCAGTCCGTTGTTTTTTTTATCCAGTCCATTTTTATTGTTTAAATGATTTCGCAGATCGGGTGAAGAGTGTTTTATTTCCAGGCCTTCTCATGGGATGCATCGCCAACTGAAACTTTTTTGGCCGAAATATTCAGCGTAATGGTCATGGGCGAGTTTGAGCTTGCATTGAAGGCTTCTGAATAACCAATGCAGTAACCGTCTTCAAATTTGACTTCCTTCAGTACACCACCGCTGCCATCTGAACCCATAAAGGCGATGCTTCCGCTTTTTTTTCCATTGGGATCAACCATCCAGTTTATAATACTGCTGTCGTCTGATGCGGCAATCTGAAGGGCAATGGTGCCACCCTGAACATCGGTACTCGGTTGGCCCTGGGAATTGATACCCTGCCCGAAAGAATAAGAGCAGCTGAGTACAGAGAATTCATTTCCGTCTAATTTAAATTTCGCTGATAAAGCTGGCATAATGGTAAATTTTAGATATGTTACAGGTGTTGTTAGTTTCCGAGGACAACAGGTGATTGTCCGATAGAAATGTTTGGCGAGACAATTTGTATGAGCACGGTGGAATTTTCTATTTGAGCATCTATGCGCTGATCAATGACCAGATTATATTTTACACACTGCGCTTTACGGCAATTAATGGAAAGAAACCTGGATGCTTCCCCAATAGCAGTAATGTCAACCACTGCATCTTTTTGTGAGTTATCGGCGAACCATTGAGCAAAAAAAGTTTCACTGTCCGTTTCTTCTTCCAGGTCAATCTCAAATGATATCACACCGCCCTGGATGGCGGAAGTAAGACTTCCGTCTACAGTAGAGAAGGATTTAAATGAATTGATGGTAAAATTAATTGGAATTACATTTTTACCTTCTACAGACATCTGTGCTATTGTCGACATGTTAATGGTGTTTAATGGTTATGAATGGTTAATTTATTTTTACCAGGCCTCCCTTGATCGTAGTCATTGCATCGCCGTTAACTTCTGTATTTGCGCTGCTTATACTGGCACCCGTCTTTGCCTTCATCTCCGCCGTTGCACCTGCTTCTATTGAAATGGACATAGCCTGCAGGGTTATTTTTTTGCCGGCTTTGATTTCTATTTCCCCAGCCTCCAGCAACAGTTTGTGTTTTGCTTTGATAGAAATATTTTCCTGCGCCTCAATATTCACATTTCCGTCTGTCTT
>JANPGT010000979.1:0-13314 GCA_031424135.1 Chitinophagaceae bacterium | reverse complement strand
GACTTTACCGCTGCATATAAAAGCATCGCAAGTGTAAACCTTACACTGCGTAACGACTGGTCATCTACATTTAAGGCGGCCAATAATTCTTATCTGTACAATGCAGTCGCCGCTTCAATCAACTTTACTGAGCTTTTCCCTGCCCTGAAAGGAAAAGTGATTGAAAATATTAAGATAAACGGCAATATTGCCACTGTAGGTAAGGCGGGAGACTTTGTGTACGCAACTGATTCATATTATGGAGGTGCGGCTTCTGCTGATGGTTTTGGACCTGCCATTTCTTTTCCTTTTAACGGGCTACAGGGTTTCACTTTAAATGATGCTGCTGGTAATGCCAACCTCGGCCCGGAATTTACTACCAATAGAGAAATTGGCGTTAACCTGGGATTTTTTAAAAATCGAATCAGTGTAGAAGCTACTATTTACAAACAAAAATCAAGGAAACTGATATTTGGCGTGCCTGTTTCCAATAATTCAGGTATCGGTTCGCTGGTGCAGAATGCAGGCAGCCTGTCTAACAAAGGTTTTGAACTGGGAGTAAACCTGGCTCCTGTGCGCAGCAAGTCCTTTAGCTGGGACATTAATTTTAACTACACCAAAATCAAAAGTGTAGTGGATGATCTGGCACCTGGCGTAGCCAATATCTTCCTGGGAGGCTTTACCACTCCTAATATACGTTTGGTGAAGGGAGATGAGTATGGCCAGATTTATGGAAATGCTTACCAGAGAGATCCTAAGACCAACCAGTTATTAATTGGCGCCAACGGTCTGCCACTGGCTACTACCGGCGTGCAGAAAATAGGCAACCCCAACCCCAAATGGTTGATGGGTATTACCAATACCTTCAGCTACAAAGCGTTTTCACTTTCCTTCCTCATTGATATCAGGCATGGCGGTGATCAGTATTCAAGAAACATAAAAGACATCAGGGCAAACGGCAGTGCAGCAGAGACTGCTGAGTTTCCCAGGTTCAATACAGATGGAACAATTAATAAACCATATCTCTTTGATGGCGTATATGCAAGCAATGGTCAGCCAAATACTACCAAGGTGTCTGCCCAGGATTATTGGGGAAACAGTGGTAAATATGTAGCTGCCGAAGGCTTTATACTCGATGCTTCATGGTTCAGGATACGGGAGGCTTCTTTCAGTTACCGGATTCCTGCTTCCCTGTTGAAACGTATTTCTATCAGCAGGGCTGAGCTGAGTGTATACGGCAGAAATCTTTATTTGCATGCACCCAATTATCCTCACCTGGATCCGGAGCAGAATGCGTTGGGCATAAGCAATGCAACAGGTCTTGAATTCAATGCGTTGCCCCAGACACGTTCAATGGGTGTATCACTTAAAATTGGTTTGTAATAAATAAAAAATACTACAATGAAAGGGAAAAATATAATTGTCTTATTAATGGCTGCAGGGCTGGTTGTTACGGCCGCCTCCTGCAAAAAATACCTTGATATTAATACTGACCCCGATAATATCTCAGATGCACCCCTTGCCCAGTTATTAACCTCAGCACAGGTAAACCTGGGTTTTGAAGGCGGCAGTGATTTATTCAGGTACAGCAGCCTGATTGCCCAGCAGATGTCGGGCCAGGCTTCGCAGCCCAACCAGACCTATGAATACGACAGGTATAATATTACGGGCAGTGATGAAAACAATGCGTGGTCAAGCATACACTCCACCACACTCAGTGACCTGGAACTCATTATTAAAAAGGCCAGTGCTTCCGGCAGCCCCTATTATTCCGGTGTTGCTAAAATTTTAAAGGCCTACGAATACCAGCTGGTAGTAGATGCGTGGGGCGATGTGCCTTATACAGAAGCGCAGCAACTGGATAAAAACACCCAGCCTAAATATGACAAAGGAGAAGATGTATACAAGGCTATTACGGCTTTGTTAACAGATGCCATCACTGATCTTAATGCTGGTACAAGTACAGTTTCTCCGGGTGTTAATTCTGTGATGTATACCAATGCTACTTTTGCAACAGTAAAAGGCAACTGGATTAAACTGGCCAATACATTAAAACTGAGAATTTACCTGCATTACAGCAAGAAAGATCCTGCATTTTCACTGGCGCAAATGACCGCGCTGATCAATAGTGCCGGTGTTAGTTTTATGGCATCGCCTGCAGACAATTTCCAGATGGCTTTTTACAATGTTTCAAAACAGCAGAACCCGATACAGCAATTTGAAGCAAGCCGTTCCAATTACCTGTTTGCCAACGACAGAATGGTGAGTTTAATGAATGGCAAATCTGATCCACGCAGGCCATTTTATTTTACACCTGTTCCTTTTACTTCCAGTCCGGCTACCTACAAAGGTGCAAAGCCTGGCGATCCGGTGGGAAATGGTTATTCCAGGATTCACTCTTACCTGCGCGGTGCTGCAACCGGCACTCCCGTTGAGCAAACAGGCGGCGGCATACTTGCGGGTGCTTATGTATATTCCGGCGCGGCCCCCATACGCATGTTAACATACGCAGAGTATTGCTTTATCAGGGCGGAAGCTGCTTTAATGGGAGCACCCGGCTCAGCACAGACATTCTTTACCAATGGGATTACTGCTTCAATGCAGGATGCCGGCGTAAGTGCAGCCAATATTACTACCTACCTGGCAGCAAACGGAACACTTGCCGGTACCAATGCACAACAATTGCAGCAGATTATAGAAGAAAAATATGTTGCGTTATTTGGCGTATCTATGGAACCCTGGACAGACTTCAGGAGAACTGGCTATCCATCACTTACTGCCCCTTCCAATGCAGTAGCCCCACTGGTGCCCCGTTCTCTATTCTATCCCCAGTCAGAAATAGATTTAAATCCCAATGCACCCAAGCAGAAAACAGATTTACAGGCAAAAGTTTTCTGGGATAATTAATAGCAATTGCTGATAAATTTACCAAAGCCCCAACTATTTTTTAGTTGGGGCTTTTTATTAAATAGCTGTTCCTGTATGCAGCGTAAACACGTGCCGGCTATTTGAAAATTCTTCGAAAAAAACTGCTGTATAATTACAGACCCCGTGCTGGCCTATGAAGAACTGGGAAAAGAAAGAAGGTGGGATTGATTTTCAGGCAGCTGTCTTTTTATGATGCCGATAAAATGCCGATCTGTACTGGGCGGCATTTTTAATGACTGCTCAATCCGCTTGGTTTTGTGGGTATTTGCAAGACCGCCGGACCGCCAGCAAACAGGCTTTTTTCATTGAGAACTGATTTTAAAACGGTTTCTTTTGTAATAATTCTAATCCTGAGAAGATTAATGCCATTTTTTTGAACATTTTGTTTTTTTTTAAGTTATGTTTTTTTGTCTTTTGTCAATAACAATTTAATAACTTAGGTGTTATTGGCTGAGGATTTTATTTCAACTACTAAACTAAAACTAAAAGCATGAGAAGACTTTCACTCCTACTGGGGATTGTGCTGCTTTGCGCACAACTGTTTGCCCAGCAACGGACCATCACCGGTAAAATTACCGATGACAAAGGGAACCCCATCCCCAACGCAACAATCATGATTAAGGGTCAACGGGGCGGCGCCAGCTCCAAAGCAGACGGTACCTATTCATTGACAATTCCAGCAAATGCCAGGGTGCTGATTATATCTGCGGTAGATATGATTGCACAGGAGCTAACTATTGGCGGCAACGCAACGTTGAGCACCTCGCTTAAAACTGCGGAAAGAAGTATGCAGGAGGTAGTAGTAGTGGCTTACGGAACGCAAAAAAAAGCTAATCTAACTGGTTCAGTTGCAACTATTAAGGGAACTGACCTCGAAAACAAACCATTTTCTTCCGTGGATAAGGCGCTGCAGGGTGGCGTTGCCGGTTTACAATCTGCTGCCGCATCGGGCGCGCCCGGAGCAGCCCAGGACATACGTATAAGAGGTATAAGTTCCATCAATGCAGGAAATGCTCCATTATGGGTATTAGATGGTACCATCGTAAATACAGGAGACGCTTCAAGATTGCAAACAACCGCCAACTTACTCAGCACATTAAACCCTAATGATATAGAAAGTATTTCTGTTTTAAAAGATGCAGCTTCTACTTCTGTTTATGGAAGCAGAGGAGCGAATGGGGTAATTCTTGTAACGACAAAAAAAGGCAAATCCGGCAAGACCAAATTTAGGTTTGATACTGAGATGGGCTATAATAATACAGCATATACAAGTGACCGGAACCGCCCTTTAAATGCGAAAGAATATATAGATATCACCCGTGAGGGATTGGTAAATTCAGGTGCCACACAGGCAACAATTGATGCTACGCTGACATCGCTGGGAAATGGCAATGGAACAGATTTTAACTGGTTGAAAGCAGTTACCCGCCAGGGCTCCCAAAAGCAATATAATCTAAGCGCAAGCGGAGGTAATGAAAAAACTACCTTTTACATTTCGGGTGGATATTTTAAACAGGAAGGCACTACAATCACCAGCGATTTAAAGCGGTATAATGGCGCTATCCGGGTTACAAACCAGGCCACCGACAGGCTTATGTTGAGTGTGAACATTGATGGCGGCGCGGTAACACAAAATACACCGCAAAATGGTGGTGCTTTTGGTAATCCGGTTTTGAGTTCCTATTTTATTTTACCCACTTCATCAGCTTACAAAGCTGACGGTTCACTTAACTACCTAACATCACAATTTCCTACCAGTGGTGTATATAATACCCTGGCTACTACAAGCCTTGATCATAGAAGATTGAATGAAGTAAGTATCAGGGGAAGTGTTTCCGCCGACTATAAGATTTTGGACAACCTTACATTCAAGTCAAATTTTGGTGCTGATTATAACACACTTGAAGAAGAACAATACAATAATCCTTTTTACGGAGATGGAGTGGCAACGCTTCCGGGCAGTCCTACTTTCGGTACAGGGATTTTATATAATCCATCAACCACCGGCAGGGTGTTTAATTACTATACCAGGTACTTTAATTACACTTTCACAAACACACTTAATTACAAACAGAATATTGGAAAGTCAGGTGATATTTATGCCAATTTGAAACTGGGTTACGAAAACCAGTTATCTAAGAGTTATTTCAATAGCCTGCAGGGAGCCGGATTCCCGCTTACATTGGCATTACAGCAAGCCGCATCTACCGCTACCCCCAGAACTGCCTCAGCTACTATCTCAAACTATTCTTTTCTTTCTCAGTTTGCATTGCTTGATTTTAACTATAAAGACCGGTATATTCTTTCAGGAAGTATCCGTAGAGACGGATCTTCCCGTTTTGGCTCAAACAATAAGTATGGCAACTTCTGGTCTATAGGGGCTTCATGGAACATTGACAAAGAAAAATTTCTTGCCAGCAGCAATCTTATCAGTCAGCTGAAGCTTAGAGCCTCTTACGGTAAAAGCGGTAACGCGTCGATTGGTAATTATGATTATTTTCCGGGATATGGCTATGGTGCCAATTATAACAGTACACCCGGCAGTTTCCCGAATAATGTAGGTAATCTTGACCTGACATGGGAAGTAAATAAGCCTTTTGATGTGGGTGTTGACATAGGGTTTCTAAAAAATCGGATTAATATTACCGCTGATTATTATAAAAGAGTTTCTTCTGATCTTTTGCTGGACGTGCCGCTTTCTCCAACATCGGGTTTTCTTACTGTAAGGAAAAATATCGGGTCACTTCAAAATCAGGGAATTGAGTTAACCCTGGATGTTATACCTGTAAAAACAAAAGATTTTACGTGGGAGGTTAACTTTAATTACGCAAAAAACAGGAATAAAGTTACCAGCCTGCCAGACCGTAAGGATATCCTAAACGGACTTTTTATTTACCGCGAGGGGTATGATGTTCAGTCCTATTTCCTCCGCAAATATGCCGGTGTAGATCCTGCTAACGGCGATCCCCTATGGTATACAGATTCAACCTTTAAGGGAACACAGAACGTTTATTCAACTGCTCAAAGAGTGATTACGGGTTCTGCATCCCCTACCTATTTTGGCTCCCTGACCAACTCCTTCACATATAAAGGATTCAGTCTTGAGGCGCAGTTTTATTACAGCGGAGGTAACTATTCTTTTGATGCATTTAACTCATTTTACCTGGGTGCAGGCGCCAATCCAACTTTTAACAAGGCCTCCAGGATACTTGGTCGCTGGCAGAAAGCAGGAGATGTTACCGATATACCGAAGTATATCTACGGGGGTAATAAAAGCTTTCAGAGTTCCTCCACATTCTATCTGAACAATGCCAATTATATCAGGTTAAGAAATCTGCAGGTAGGCTACAAGTTGCCCAATGCCATTATTTCCAAACTCAAATTAACAAACGTTTTCTTTTACGTAAGAGGCACCAATTTGATTACATGGGTAAAGGACAAAAACCAGCCCTTCGATCCTGAACAGGGTGCATCCAGCCGTTCAAACCTGAACGAATTCATACCTAAGACTGTTTCAGCAGGCTTAAACATCGGATTCTAAATCGTTTAAAAAAATTACTATGCAACAAGTGATTAAATATATAATGCTATTTACGGTAACAGCAAGTGTTTTCCTGCTTCCATCCTGTAAGAAAAATTACCTGGATCAGACGCCTCCAACATCATTGACACCGTCTACTGCACTCGCGAGTGAATCTGATTTGTCTACTGCTTTGCTGGGGGCTTATGCCGGTTTGCGCAATGTAGATTTATTTGGAAGAACTGTGCCGGTACTGGGAGATCTTATGGCAGACAATGCTTACCAGTCGTTGCTCAATTCTAACCGGTATACAAATTTTAATAATTACCTGTTTGTTGTCGCAGACGGAAATATAGCCGGTTTTTGGAATGCAGCTTACGCAACCATCCTGCGTTGTAATAATATAATAAATTCCCCTATTCCCTCTAATGCAAATGTGAACCAATATAAAGGGGAAGCTTATGCTATCAGGGCGCTGTGTTATTTTGACCTGGTTACCTATTTTGCGAGACCATACAGCGATGATCCTAGTGGTCTGGGAGTACCTATTGTAACAAAATTTGATATAAGCCTGTTTCCCGGACGCAGTAAAGTTTCTGAGGTATACACCTTAATCAATGCTGATCTCACGCAGGCATACACACTGATTACATTGTTTAAAAATTCAACCCAGTTCAGCAAATATGCTGCAAAAGGCCTGCAGGCGAAAGTTTACCTGGCGATGGGCGATAAAACGAATGCGAAAGCAGCAGCGCTGGATGTAATTAACAACAGTGGTTTCACTGTTGTAACGGCCGCAAATCATCCAACTTTCTGGACTGGTGCTTTACCCCGTACTGATAAAGTGGAAACGTTGTTTGAAGTTTCTTCTGATGCTGTATCTAACAATGGATTTGATGGATTGGCTAATATTTACTCTCAATCAGGCTACGGCGATATGCTGTGTTCTGATGATTTGTATGCACTGTTTGGTACAACAGATGTTAGAAAATCCCTGTACGCGAAAGGTACCAGAGGCGGAACTCCTGTAGTGTTCATTAATAAATTTCCAAATACAAATGGTACGGATGTAAGCGACACTAAAATCCTCAGATTAAGTGATGTTTATTTAATTGCAGCCGAAGCGTCTCTTCCGGCAAGCGAAGCAGATGCGTTGTTGTACGCCAACTATATTACAAGTCGTCGTAATGCTACCGCAATAGCTTCTACCGGTGCACAGCTTTTTGAAGATATAATAGCAGAAAGAAGAAAGGAGCTGGCATTTGAAGGGGATAGGTATTTTGATTTGCAGCGGTTAAAGCGGAGCGTTTCCCGCAGCATTAACTATCCGGCTGCAGCACTTACTATTAATTATACTGATTATAAAAGGATTTTACCTATTCCTCAAACAGAGCTGGATGCCAATGCAAACATAAGAAGTCAGCAGAATCCGGGTTGGAAGTAAGCATTGTCCGTCCGCGTGATTTGCTTTTTTATAGATAAGGTATAAATGTAGAAAAGTAAATTCAAGGATTTGACAAGTGACTAAATGAAACTTCCATACCAGGGTCTAACAAAAAAGAGGTTGTCTCTAATATATGAGACGACCTCTTTTTTGTTGTTCCAAAATATTTTAATATCCAAAAAGTCCATATTGAAAGCCGGCAGTAAAGGCAACAGGGTTAAAATCGGGCAGCCCTGTTTGCATTTGCATCATGCTGTTCAAGAATGTTTCTTAACTGCACATCAATATACAGGTTTTGCTGATAGCCAAGTGTTGGGCCTGAAGATGCGGAAGCAACGCTGATGGGACCCAGCGCATTGGTACTTGCGGGGTCTAATAAGGAATTAGACTGAATAGCCAGCGTGTTTGCAACAAGCCACGGGTCAGATGAATTAGTAATGGTCATAAAAATCGGTGCAACCGAAAGAATTACCTGTCGCATTGCCTGACCGTTGGTATAACCACTTTGCCACGAACTTACCTGGGCAAAACCAGCGGTGGTAAAAATAATGCTCATCAATAAAGTGAAACATTTCTTTTTCATAAATAAAAGTTTAATTGATAAGGAATTTATAACATTTAAGTAATTGCGAAAAATAAATTTGGAGCAAAAACTATAGTAATTTAAGAATAGCGAAAAATTGAATGACTGGCAGGAAACAATAAAAAAGGGGCTTGCTTAAATAATAAGCAAGCCCCTTTTTTATTGTTTCCAGGTGAAACCTACTGCAACAATTCCTTCAACTTATTCTCCAGCTCCGCACCCCTTAACCCTTCTGCAATGATTTTTCCCTGTGGATCCACCAGTATGTTATACGGGATGCCTTCAAACTTGAAAGTCTCTACTGCCTTGCTGCTCCAGTATTGTAAATCGCTGATATGTGTCCAGCTAAGTTGATCATCTTTGATGGCTTTTAACCAGGGCGCTTTTTCCTTATCCAGCGACACGCCCAGGATGGTAAAGTTTTTGTCTTTATACTGGTTGTAGGCATTTACCACATTGGGGTTTTCCATGCGGCAGGGCTGGCACCAGCTGGCCCAGAAATCTACCAGTACATATTTTCCGCGGAAGGAAGCCAGTGAAATGATTTTTCCTTCGGGAGTTGGAAGCGCCAGGTCCGGGGCTTGTTTACCTGTCCAGGAGCTACTACTGGTCTCTTTTCTTTTGCTTAACTGCGCCTGCTGCTGATCATAGGTAGTTTTTAACTGCCGCAGCGACAGGTGTTCCGGAAATCTTTTTACCACCGTGTTCAGCAGTTTGCCAAATTCATCGCGCTGAAAAGATCGGGAACCCATGCCAAGGGCAAAAATACTTTCCGCCGGACTGTCGGCTTTGTCAATAAATTCTGCCATGTACTCATTCAAAGATACAATGGCTTTATTTTTACGGTTGGTAGCAGCAATCAATGAGCTGTCTGATCCCCCAAATTGTTTAAGGCTGTCAATCTCTTCAAATACATGATTGATATCGGAAGCTTTTTCATCGTACCGGCTGATAAAACTTTTCAGGTGCTCACTGGCTTCTGAACCGGATACGGTATAGTAATTGTCCTTCTTGCTCAGATCAAGCACCACATTTATTTTCTCTACGTCGTTGATCACCAGCACCACCGGTCCTTTTTCTATCACCAGCTGGTAGATGCCTTCTTCTTTGCCATTTCCTTTTAAGTCGATTTTGCCTTCGGTACCTTTTAATACGGCAGAGTCCAGCAACACCGGTTGCCCATCGCCGCCATAGGGTATTTCTTCCAGCATAATATGTACAGGGCCAACCGCCACTACCGTATCTGCTGGATTGCCATCGTACCGTTGCGGTATCATCTTGTCTGCATTTTTATAGGCAACGCTTACGGTGAAACCACCTTTTGTTTTTGGATTGCAGGAAGTAAAACACAGGGCGAATACTACTACCAGGCTTCCAATACCAATGATTTTTCTTTGCATAAATAGATTTTAAATGCTGTTTCAATTATTATTGTTGGTGATACTTCGGCAAGCTCAGCATACCAACAACGGCGAATGGGTTACCGGTATAATGTTACTGCAGAACAAAATGCAGGTTTCCGGAAAGCTGCCATCTCTGCCACTTAACCACTCAGTTTCTCGGTCAGCAATTGCGTGGTTACTTTGGGATCAGCCTTGCCTTTGGATATTTTTTTCACTTCTCCCATAAACAAGCCTATCAATCCTTTTTTTCCTTTTTTATATTCTGCTACTTTATCCGGCATGCTGGCCAGTACCGCATCTACCCAGCCGGCAATGGCGCCACTGTCAGCATCCTGCAATAAATTCAATGCCATGGCTGTCTGCAGCGGGTCTGTTGATTTGTTATCAATAATGGCATGCAACAGCTTTGAAGAAGCTACGGAAAAACTCAGCTTACCGGTTTCCACCAGGTCAATTACAGCAGACAGGGTAGGCGGTGCCACGGGAAAAGCATCAATATGAATGGAATGCTCATTCAGGTATGATTTCACGGGACCCAACAACCAGTTGGCGGCGGCTTTGTAATGAGGATTGGCTTTAATCAGCCCTTCAAAATAAGCAATGGTCTCTTTATCGTCGCAGATAACCCTGGCATCATAATCACTTAGCGACAAAGAAGTTTTATATTTTTCTACCAGTTCTTCCGGCAGTGGCGGCATTGCTTTTTTAATATTGCCCAGCTGCGTTGCCGTTACCACAAACGGGGGCAGGTCGGGGTCGGGAAAATAGCGGTAGTCGTTGGCTTCTTCCTTGCTGCGCAAAGAAAAAGTAGTGTCGTTGGCAGCATCAAAGCTGCGGGTCTGCTGCAGAATGGGTTCGCCTTTTTCTACCAGGTCTATCATGCGCTTTACTTCGTATTCAATAGCCTTGCGCACATTGCGGATAGAGTTCAGGTTTTTGACTTCCACTTTTACACCCAATGCTGTTTCACCCTTCAGGCGGATGGACACGTTGGCGTCGCAGCGCATACTGCCTTCTTCCATATTGCCGTCGCACACATCCAGGTAACGCACCAGTTTGCGCAGTTCGTTGATGTAGGCAGCAGCTTCTTCGGCACTATGTATGCAGGGTTCTGTAACTATTTCTACCAGGGGCACACCGGCACGGTTATAATCTATACATGTATTGTTCTCGTCCTGGTCGTGCAGGCTTTTGCCTGCATCTTCTTCCAGGTGAATGCGGTTCAGCTGCACTGATGCTTCGCCTTCGCTGGTGCGGATGGCTACATAGCCGCCTTTGCAGATAGGGGTGGTATGCTGGGATATCTGGTAGCCCTTAGACAAATCTGGGTAGAAATAATTTTTACGGGCGAAATAATTTTTTTCTTCTATTTCACAATGACAGGCAAGGCCCAGGCGGATGGCCAGGTCTACAGCCTGCCGGTTTAATTTGGGAAGTGTGCCTGGGTAGGCAAGGGTAATTTCGCTGATATGGGTATTGGGTGCTGCGCCAAAAGCGGCACTGTCTCCGCAAAACAACTTGCTTTTTGTCATTAGTTGGGCATGTACTTCCAGGCCAATCACCGTCTCGTATTTGTCGTAATAGCTCATAGTTCCCAGTTCTTAATTTGCGGGGCAGGTCTCGCTTTTCCAACCGCGCTGCAAAAATACCGTTTCAGGACCGATTTTCCTGTCGGGTCTGCGACCTAAATATAGAACGCGATGGAACGCAACTGCCCGAACGGCCGGTCCGAAAGAATTTATTCTGCCGGGGCGTGCTGTCGGGCGGGGATTTTTATGATTGGACGGATTTTTTAAGATAAAATGGTTTTTAGCTGCATCTTGATATCTGGCAGCGTTTCTGCCATGGCATTAAAGGCAACTTAACCCATCATAAAAATCATAAGAATCGGCGTTCCATCCCCGCCGCTTGCGGCCGTTCCATCACCTACACAAAAAAGCCACCACACCGTAAAGTGTAATGGCTTTTTTGTGCAAACCCGTCCGCGGGTCTGTATACTGCAATCTATATACTAAGTACTATAGACTGGTCGTCTTCAGTTTCTTCGGAATTTTTACTTCTATTTCCTGTTTCTTGCCATCGCGGGTAAGCTGTACTTTAAAGCTGCCTTTTTGAATAGCAGGGCCCGAGAGGTCTCTGAGTGCTTCAATATCATTTACTTCTTTGCCATCGAAACCGGTAATAATATCGCCTTCTTTGATGCCGGCTTTGTCGGCGGCTGACTCCTCATCTACATCCAGCACTTTCAGTCCCTTGCCTTCTTCGGTTTCCTGTGCTTTAATACCCAGGCGGGGCTTTCCGGGGAAAGCGAAGTTGTAATTGAAATTATTGTCCAGATTTAATTTCCTGAAGCCATCAAAAGCTTCTGGAGAAGTATATGAAAGGGCGCCTGTTAATTTTCTTTTGGTAAGAGTGGCCGTGGTTTTTTGTTCTTTTTTATCTCTTTTGTAGCTGATGGTTATTTTTTCATCGGGATTGAATTTGCCGATGGTTTTAGTCAGATCTTCGGGGCTGCTGATTTTAGTATCATTGATTTTGGTTATAATATCGTCTTCTTTCAAACCTGCTTTTTCTGCCGCACTTTCGTCAGATACACTGGTGATGCGGACACCATCTTCATCTTTTTCAGTGCCTACGCCAAGGAAAGCTTTATTACTGTTCATGCCGGGCGCCAATGCAAGGTTGTCATCATTGCCATAGCCATATACGGTTACGCCGCCCTTTCTAAACCGGGTGGGCGGAGCCATGGCATCCATTTCTGCCAGTCTTTTGTTTTCTATTATCAGTTGCTTGCGCCTTGACACGCTAACATCATCGCTTTTGTATTCAGACAGGGGTTTGCCGTTAATGGTTACCGCATCACCTTTTATTTCAATGGTGAGTTTAGTATCTACGTTTACTTTGGGTTTGATGATAATTACATCATCACTTTTTCTTGTGGTGGATTCTTTTGCATCGTCCTGCGCAAAACTGCCTGCGGTACTGATGGCCAGCAGGCTGAGGATACCGGCGCCTTTCAAAAAGTATTGTTTCATACCAGCGTTTTTAAATGATTTAATTTTTAGTACGTTTTCTTTCGTAGTTCAAATATAGGGGGATTTTATGAATTACGAAAACTTTCGGAAATGTTAAATTAGGAAACCTTCGGTTTTGGGATGGAACGCAGATGATCATGATTTTTATGATGGGTCATGATAGGTTTGGGGGGTCACGCAGAGCAGCGTTCAGCTAACAGAGTGGTCGGTGAGGACACCGGATCATGGTATCTGCGACCAAGGGCCACAGATGAAAAACATTGGGTGAAACCTTCGGTTTGGGATGGAACGCCGAGTATCATGATTTTTATGATGGGTCATGATAGGTTTGGGGGGTCACGCAGAGCAGCGTTCAGCTAACAGAGTGGTCGGTGAGGACACCGGATCATGGTATCTGCGACCACGGGCCACAGATGAAAAAC
>JANPGT010000978.1:0-6724 GCA_031424135.1 Chitinophagaceae bacterium | reverse complement strand
ACCAGTCTATTCTGTATTTGGTGGATGAGGCGATGGGGGAGTAGCGCCTGTCTACTTTTGGTCCCTTGTCACGTTCACCGGCCATGCAGAAATCGATAACCGATTATCGCAAATGCTGTCATTATCATTTGATACGTTGTTTCTTTTTTGCTTCGCCAAAAAAGAAACAAAAAAGGCGACCCGAAAACGAAAACAGCCCGTTTTCGGGGTGGTTCGCTATTTAGCTGTTGTGCTACTGTGGTGAACAGCAGCGGTACTTTGCGCATCGCCCTATATTCTAGGTTTTCAAGAAAAATGGTCAGCAAAAAAGCCCAGTTTTTATCCCTTTTCGTCGCTGGTTGGTTCTTACTGACCAGCCGTCTGACTGATGGCGGTCGGCTGTCTTCAGGTATTTAGCAAATGCAGAGAGTTGTATTTTGTCAAGCTGTCACCAGTACCCCCGCAAGACGTCCGCCCGGATGAACTCCGTTCGGACGGGCCTATTTTTCCGTTAGCTTTATTCTACAGCCGATAGTGGCAATGGCTGAAATGCATACTACAGCCGAGTTACAGCCCCAGAGGAAAAATCATCCCGCGATTCGCGGGACGGCTATGAGGCGATAAATCAAAAGAATATTTAACCGGACTATAGGCCATAAAAACTAAACCCGCTGCAAGAGCGGGTTTAGTTTTTATTAGTTACATCAATACCTGTTTTATTTCAGAATAGCGTTTATCCTTGCCAGTTCTTCGTCGGTAAATGCAGCCTTGTCCAGGCAGCGGATAGAATCCAATACCTGTTCGGGTTTGCTGGCACCAATCAGCACACTGGTTACCCGTTTGTCTTTTAATACCCAGGCAAGCGCCATTTGTGCCAGGTTTTGTCCCCTTGCTTCTGCCAGTTTATTCAACTGGCGCACTTTGTTTATTTTTTCTTCAGACACCTGGTCTTCTGCAATAGCGCCATTGCCACGGTGACTGGCGGCCCTTGAGTCTTCCGGGATACCTTTTAAATATTTGTTGGTGAGCACACCCTGTGCCAGGGGAGAAAATGGAATACAACCCACACCATTCTCTTCCAGCGTATCCAGCAACCCGTTTTCTATCCAGCGCTCAAACATAGAATATTTGGGTTGATGAATTAAACAGGGTGTACCCAGGTCTTTTAAAATACGGAAAGCTTTTGCTGCGTCTTCCGGTTGGTAACTGGAGATACCCACATAGAGGCATTTTCCCTGGCGCACCATTAAATCCAATGTGCCCATGGTTTCTTCCAGCGGTGTATTGGGGTCGGGACGGTGATGATAAAATATATCAACATAATCAAGTCCCATTCTTTTTAAACTCTGGTCAAGGCTGGCTACCAGGTATTTTTTGGAACCCAGGTCTCCATAAGGACCTGGCCACATGCCCCATCCGGCCTTGGTAGAAATAATCAGTTCATCGCGGTAAGCGGCAAAATCTGCTTTAAAGATGCTGCCAAAAGTTTCTTCTGCAGAACCCGGAGGTGGTCCGTAGTTATTGGCAAGGTCAAAATGGGTGATGCCATTGTCAAAAGCAACCCTTAAAATGTTACGGGCATTTTCCAGTTTATCAATATGGCCGAAGTTATGCCAGAGACCAAGTGAGATAGCAGGCAATAACAAGCCGCTTTTACCGCAACGGTTGTATTTCATTTTGCTGTACCTGTCTTCAGAAGCTGTGTATTTCATATGTGCTATTTATCTTTTTTTAATGAGTCGCATTTTTTCAGAGAATGCCAGGCCGCGAATTTACTGAATGATGAAATTTTGTTAAGGTATTTTTTTAAAGTGGATGAAATCGTAATTCATATTTCCCGTTTCAACAGTATGAATGGTGAATACCTGTAATCCTTTCTTTAAGTATACAACAGCAATGTTATCAATATAATTCCAGTGGTGCCACTGCCGCCAGGCCACTGTATCTGCGGCCACATAAGTGGATGGAATGGAAACAGGTCCGGTAATAACCTTATCATTTATTGCGAAGGATATTTTTCCATTTTTATTAGCGGTAAACATCAATCCCAATTGGTAATTGCCGGATGCTTCAACAAGGATTGTATATTTTGTCCATTCACCGGGTTGGGTCCACCCAAGGTACAGTTGATCCTTTTCCGTTTGTACAAAATTGTAGGGGGTATTATCGATGGCCGGATCCTGGAACTTGGTGAAAGAAATATCTACCGCCTCGTTCGCACGAAATTCATGCAGGTAGCTGCCATCGGGCTTGTTCAGCCGGCCACTGCCTGAATTAATGGAATCCGTATCATGATAGGCAATGCCCTCGCCACCCAGGTCATAGTATTCACACTGCAGTTTTCCGGGTACTGTTTGCGCACCTTTTTTGTAGACGCTGTCAAAATAAGGTTTTCCTTTGTAGCCTGCCAACGGTATTTGTGCGTGGGAGGAGATGGATAGTAAGTACCCGGTAAAGACAATGGAGGTGGTGAAAATACTTTTTCTGTACATAACAGGATTCGTCCGGACAAACAATTTGTCCCGTTTGTTATTAAAGCTGAAAAATGAATGGCCCTTCAAGGCTGGTAATGGTTTGGCACCCCAGCGTAAATACGATGGCTTCCTTAATGAAGTTTTTCATTGAAAAAATCAACCGTACGTTGCCAGGCAAGTTCTGCAGCAGCTTTGTCATAACGTGGTGTCGTGTCGTTATGAAAGCCATGATTTACATTCGGATAAATATAAGCGGTATACACTTTGTTGTTTGCTTTCAAAGCTGCTTCATATGCCGGCCATCCTTCATTAATACGGGTATCCAGTCCTGCATAGTGCAGCAACAGGGGTGCTTTTATTTTAGGCACGTCTTCTGTTGCGGGCTGTCCTCCATAAAAAGGTACCGCAGCTGCAAGATCTGGAATGCGTACTGCCATCATGTTAGAGATGCCACCGCCATAGCAGAAGCCTACTACACCCACTTTACCATTGCAGTTGGCGTGTTTTACCAGGTAATCGTAAGCCGCTATAAAATCTTCCTGCATTTCATTTTTGTCACGTTTGCCTTGTAATTCCCGTCCTTTGTCATCGTCGCCGGGATAGCCGCCCAGTGGCGACAACGCATCGGGTGCCAGTGATACAAAACCCTTGAGTGCAGCTCTTCTTGCCACATCTTCAATATGCGGATTAAGGCCGCGGTTTTCATGTACTACCACAATGCCGCCCAATTTTTTTGTTGTACCGGCGGGCATGGTAAGCAACGCCTTAATAGTTCCACCGCCTTTTGGCGATGGGTAATTGATATAGGTAGATTGTATACGCGGATCGTCCGTTTTCACCTGGATGGCGCCCGGGTAATCGGGCATCAGGAAACTCATCAGCGAGGCTACTGTGATGCCGCCTACTGCGTAAGCGGAGAGCTTTTGTACAAAGTCGCGGCGGTTAACACGGTTGTGTGCGTAGTCGTCGTACAAATCAAATACTTCCTGTTTGACATCTTCTTTATTAATAGGTTGCATGGCAGCTTTTTTTTTGTTCTCTAAAGTTAAGTAATAAGATGGCAGAAAAAGCAGGCCCGGTAGGCCTGTTTATATTGCTTTTTGTGTCCGTTTTCACCGTTGTTTGCGTTATCACCAACAATTATCACATTCCTCAGAAAGTTAAGTAATCAGATGGCATAAAAGCAGGTTCCTGTAATGGTTGTTGATGTGGTTTCATATGTATTCCCGGTTTTCCATTTATCCTACTAAAAAGGTATAGATATCCGTTTCCTGATGACCGGCTGCGTAAAATAAATTCGGCGGTTTACTAAATATTGTTACTTTTAGTATGTCGTTCAGACAATTATAGTTGCCGGAACGACATTTCAAACCGTTACAACCATTGCTACTTATAACTGCCTAATGAAAGAAAACCCATCACAGCAGGAACTGGATTGGCTGCATCGTATTATGAAGAACGATGAAAAGGCGCTGGCCTTGCTGATGGGTAAGTACTATTCTGATCTCTACAATTATGCCGCCCGGTTTACACCCGATGACCAGTTAATCAAAGATTGCATCCAGGAGGTATTTATAAGTCTCTGGCAACGGAGGCAAACGGTGGGTGTTATCCTGTCTCCCAAATTCTATTTTCTGCGGGCTATCAAAAATAAAGTGCTTAAATCGCTGGACAGTGCGCACCGCAAAATGGGCCAGCAGGCGCCGCCCGAGGACTACGATTTCTCTCACGAATTTTCTATTGAAAAGATCATTATTGCCCGGGAGGTATCGGAACAAAACGCCGCAAGACTGAAAGCCATCCTGGCGCTCCTGTCCAAAAGAGAAAAAGAAGTCATCTATCTTAAATATTATCAGTACCTCGATAACGGCCAGATTGCCGAACTGATGACTGTCAACCGCCAGTCTGTTTACAATCTTCTCCACGAAGCCATCCGGAAGCTGAAGGAATTATGGCACCAGGAATTTGTAACCCAGTAATTTTTTTAAAATAGTTTTCAAAAACCCAGTAGAAATGCTGGTTGGGAGGTACTTATGGTACAATACCTGATTGCATGAAAGATTTCAGCCTGTTCGAAATTGCGGATTTTGTGATGGATGAAGACTTTATCCGTTGGGTAAATGCCAGGAACAGGGCTGATGATAATTTTTGGGAAAACTGGCTCAAACGCAATCCCCATAAGCATTTGATAGTAGCGGAGGCGCGCAGAATACTGGAATCAATAGGTTCGGAACAGCCGCTTGTACCCGCTTCGGTTATTGACCAGGAAATTGAAAAATTGCTGCAGGCCATTAATCTGCCGTCTGAACAGTCTGCAGAAGCAGCACCCGTTCATAAAATGCCACGGATATGGAAATATGCCGCCGCCGCTGTAGCCATATTCGCGGTGTTGGGCGTTGCAACGTTGATTTTTACCCGCGAACAAAAAACGCCTGAAAAATTTGCGTATGCAGCGGTTACCTCTTCCCGGCAGCTTATAGAAAGCATCAATACTTCAACAAATACTATTACAGTGCCGCTGCCCGATGGCAGCACGGTGAAACTGGCTTCCAACAGCCGCATCAGTTACGAAAGTAATTTCGACAGCCTGCAGACCAGGGACGTATACCTGTCTGGCCAGGCTTTTTTTAATGTTAAGAAGAATCCACACCACCCCTTCCGTGTTTTTGCCAATGAAATTGTAGCCAAAGTGCTGGGTACCAGTTTTACCATCCGTGCTTTTGAAAAAGATACCATTATACAGGTAACAGTAAGTACAGGCAAGGTGAGCGTTTACTCGCAGGGGCAGGTTACGGTGAAAGAATCCGCAGCACCCAATAAACTGGGTGGCATTATTGTAACACCCAACCAGCAGCTGGTGTATGAAAAATTGCACCAGGAGTTTCAGAAAGTGTTACTGGACAACCCGGTAATGGTTAATACCGTGTCTGTTAATAAAACAATGGCGTATGAAGATGCTCCCATAGATAAGGTGTTTGATGACCTGGGCAGGGACTATGGTATCAACATTGTGTACGACAGCGAATTATTAAAGAAGTGTACTGTTACCGCGGATTTAGCCAATGAATCATTTTACCATAAGCTGGACCTGATCTGCCGCGCCATGGGGGCAAGGTATGAAGTGATAGATGCGCAGGTGGTTATCCAGTCAAATGGTTGCGAATAAGCTTGTATCGTATTTTCTTATTACTAAAATAAAATTGACATATGATTATAAAACCGAACTAACCCAACTAACAAAAAAAGCCGGTATTGCTACGAACAACACCGACTTTGAAATTTTTGTCCCCCAGCCAAAAAAAATGAGGGACCCGTTTTGATCAACATCATTGCATAACCAAAACATTGCGAAGCTATGAAGAAATTTGAATTCTCCTACCAGCTAATTTATCGGTTTATGAGAATAGGATTGCTGCCAATACTGCTTATAACTACTTTTGCCGGAACACTTTATGCCAAACACAGCAATGGCCAGGAAGTGTTGAACCGCAAGGTGAGCCTGGTGGCCAAACAGAAAGAGGTAAAGGCAATTCTGAACGAACTCAGCAAAATTGCCGATATAAAGTTCGTGTACAGCGCACAGCGCATTCCCTGTAACCAAAAAGTTTCCTTACGTGCCAAGGATGAAAACCTGGGTGATGTACTGGACGAACTATTGGTGCCACTGGATATTTTTTACCATGTATCTGGCGACCAGATTGTACTGATGCGCAAAACCAGTGAAGATGCTGCGCCGGGTACTGCTGTAAATGAAGCCGATAAGGCAGCAGCAGACGTAATGGTAGTTAAAGTCATTACCGGAAGAATTACCAATGAAGCAGGAGACCCACTGGTGGGTGTTTCTGTGCTTGTAAAGGGAACCTCCCGTGGTACTACTACCAATGCCAATGGTGTTTTCAGCATTTCTGCCGATGCGGGTGAAACACTTGAATTTTCTATCATCGGGTATAAACTCAATGCAGTAAAAATTGGGGAATCTGCCAATATCAATGTACAACTGGCGGCTGAAGTATCAGGTCTCAATGAAATAGTAGTGGTTGGTTATGGTACACAGAAACGTGCACTGGTTACAGGCGCTGTTTCCAGTGTTAACAGCAAAACCCTGAATGAAGTGCCTTCTATAAGTATTTCGCAGGCATTGCAGGGAAGGGTTGCGGGCCTTACGGTTACCAATAACGGCAGCCCTGGTACAAACCCTATTGTACGCATCAGGGGTATCAGTTCTATCAGTTTTGCTTCTGATCCCTTGTATGTGGTAGACGGTTTTCCTA
>JANPGT010000977.1:0-2298 GCA_031424135.1 Chitinophagaceae bacterium | reverse complement strand
ATACTGCAGGTTGTAATTGATGATGCCGGCCTTGCCGCCAATGCCTGCAGTTCCTTTAAAACTGCCATAGCTGCCGCCCGCAATGCTGGCGTTGGCGCCAAACGGCTTATTGCTGCCCTGTTTTTGGGTGATGATATTGATAACGCCGGCCACTGCATCGGAACCATATAATACCGATTGTGCGCCTTTCAGGATTTCTACTCTTTCAATTTGGTCAATGGCAAAATGGTTGATATCAAATTGTGCAGTAATACCCGATGCATCATTGGCGGGTACACCATCTACCAGGATAAGTGTATTGGCGGTACCTGCACCGCGCATGTATACCAGTTGACTGGTACCCAGCGGACCCTGCGCGCCATTTACTATGAGTCCAGCCTGTTCATTTAATACCTGCGCCAGTGTACGGCCGGTATTCTTTTCCAGCAGGTCGCGGTTGATAACGGTTAACACCTTGCCGGTACTGCTTAATTTTTGGGGGTACTTGTTGGCGGTCACTACCACCTCGTCCAGTTGCTTTGTTTTGCTGCTGTCCTGCTCCTGCGCAGTCAGTGTGCTGCTGATGATTGTAGCAGCCACAACAAAAAATTCTTTTTTCATACAGAAATTTTTTTTGATGACTGCTTCCGGAAATTTTAAAAAAGAAAGAAAATAAAAGAATGACCCGCATTCTTGAATCTTCATGCCTTTCACCCGAAAGCTGAATAATTGTTAATGAATGCTGGCAGGTCTTCTGGCTTGTTCCCTGTTCAATACCTTCCCGCACAGGTTGTATCCTTGCAGTGGTGTGAGACTGAACAGTCGTGAAAGGCACGTTGGTTGAAAGATTGACGCCTGGCGATTCACGAAAGAACTTACAGCTACGGGGATAGCTCCCGATTTTAACGGGATTCCCTTTTAATCCCGATTTTGAATCGGGAACCATCATCGCGGCAAATGTAATTACTTAAATGAAACAGGCAATTTGTTTTTATGCAGGCTGTATTGGCAGCGGCTGAATAACTGTGGGCCAAAATACAGCGTAGTGGTGGCTGCAAAACTGTGAACTGAAAACTGCTAACTATGAATTATTTCTTATTCCATTGAAATGAGACCCCTGCAAAATAATTCCTG
Source organism: Chitinophagaceae bacterium (assembly GCA_031424135.1). Taxonomy (GTDB): domain Bacteria; phylum Bacteroidota; class Bacteroidia; order Chitinophagales; family Chitinophagaceae; genus JACMLD01. Next base: position 1,185 of record JANPGT010000977.1, on the reverse strand, counting down.
CCGGGCGCGGCATTGTAGTACCGGCCACCTGCGGCATTGATATCATTGCCCAGGCTATAGACCCTGTCAAACAGGTTATCGGCGCCCGCAAAAATATTCAGTGTAATGGCAGAAAATGTTTTTTTGTAACCGATGCGGCCACCCAGCAAATTGTAGGAAGAAGCAATATCGGTATTGGCATCATTCATGGGTATGGGGTCGCTGTAATAGTACGTAATGTTTGCATAAAATCCCGCTTTCAGGGCGATGTCCAATCCGGCCGCAACAGTGTTTTTGGCTACGCTGGGCATTTGTTTGCCGGAGAAATCAGCCGCCAGCTGTTTAAAGCTATCGTAACGGAAATCATTCCAGGTATGATTGACCCATATTTTTGCCTGCCGTAATACATGCCCCGGAACGCTCAGCAATTGGTAAGTTACCTGGCTTTCCAGTCCTTTCTGTTTTGTATTGCCCGCGTTTACATAGTAGTTGGCGGCATTGGTTTGCTGCCTTTGTACAATGGCATCCTGCAGGCGGAAATAAAACGCATTCACCTCCACGTACAATCGATTATTGAGCCAGCTGGTTTTTACACCCGCTTCGTAATTGATGCCTTTTTCTGCATTCAGGCTGGTGCTGATGGTTCGGCTGGGCGGCAATACCTCCGCAATGGCCGGCGGAGAAAAACCCTTTGCTACGCTGGCATACAACCAGGCATGTGAAATTATTTTTTTGGAAATGGCCAGGCGTGGCGCCAGCTCATTGCTGTAAGTTCTTTGCTGCAGGGGCAGCGAGGGATCAGACAAACGCTGATCGCTCACATGAAACTGGTTAAAACTGGCGCCTGCGGTAATGTCCCAGTTGCCGGGCAGTTTCAAATCGGCCTGCAAAAACACCTGGTAGATCCAGCTGCCAATTTCATCATCTGTCTGCAATGAATCGGGGTTGCCAGCTTTGTTTTTAAAATTCTTAGTATTAAAAAATCCGCGCTGTGCTTCTGCACCAGCTACCCATTGCAATTGGGTGGCACCCCATTGCTGTTGCAGGCTGAATACCGTTCTGCCACCAAAATGAGGCTCAGTTCTTCTTTCATAGGTGCGGAAAGTAGGATTGCTGAACTGTACAAATGCGCCGTATACCGTGGTGGTATTTTCCAGCGCTGGCGTAAAATGGTAATGGTTGGTAATACCGGCCATTATCATTTTC
>JANPGT010000976.1:0-6777 GCA_031424135.1 Chitinophagaceae bacterium | reverse complement strand
AATCAGATAAGAAGAAAAAAGACCAGGATACTTCAGAGACAGCCAATGCTGCCACCGAAGAAGCTACCGCTGCTTCCAATATTGTTGACATGAGCAAGTTAACAGTAGAAGAACTGCTGGAGGAAGTACAGAAGCGCGTACAATCTTCTCCTGATACCAAGCTGAAGCGTCAGCTGGCAATGATTGTGGAAAGAAGAACATTGCCTGCCAAACGCCGTGGCTTTACCCAAAAGGCCAAGATAAACGGACAGGCGCTGTTCTTACGCACCGGCGAATATAATGACGGTACTGTAGGAGAAATCTTTATAGACATGGCCAAGGAAGGCGCTACCATGCGCAGTATGCTGAACTGTTTTGCCATTTCTATTTCTATTGGCCTGCAGTACGGTGTGCCGCTGGAGGAGTTTGTAGAGAAATTTGTGTTCACCAGGTTTGAACCATCCGGTATGGTAGACCACCCGAATATTAAATCCACTACTTCTATCGTAGACTTTATCTTCCGTGCACTGGCGTATGAATACCTGGGCAGAACAGACCTGGTGCATGTGCTGGACAAACCCGAGCTGATGAATACGGGAACGGATGATTGGGATGAGATTCCTACTTCGCTGGAATATGCTGAAAAGAAAACACCCGAACTCAGCGATGTAAGAATTGTGGCACCTGCAGGCAAGACGGCAGAGTCTCCTGCGTCAAGGGGTGCTGCCGGTACCAAATCGGCCAACGCATCCAGGATGGATGGCAATGGTCTGAGTGCCGTAAATGCAGCCGCTAAAAGTATGCAGAGCGATGCGCCTGCCTGCAATACCTGTGGCCATATTACCATCAGGAGCGGCACCTGCTACAAATGCCTGAACTGCGGTAACAGTATGGGTTGCAGCTAAGAGGTAAAAGAGAAAAGGCGCGGATGAGGCTTGAAAGATGAATAACGTGGACGGTTATTATAAACTACAAACAGACCTGCTTATTTTTTAAGCGGGTCTTTTTTATTTGAACCACTCAATACCTTTTTTCCATGCAAAAAAAAAGGGCCGCTTTACAGCAGCCCTGAATAAAAAAGTATAGTCAGTTAATCAATTTTATTTTTTACGAATTTACCCAAAGCTTTGCCAGCGTCTGCATAACACTCAGCAATCCTTTCACCTGAAGCGTAGTCATTACCGCCAAAGGTTCTGCCTTTAGCATTTTTTACTTCCAGTTTTGCAATAACTTTAGAAGGATTTGCAGATTCAACAATCCATACTTCTGCATCAGTCTCTGCATTTTTTCTTGAAATATAAATATTATAACCAGGCTCTGTAAAAGTGGTCTTGTAAATCAACGTATACTTAGCGCCTTTCTTTGCTCCGGTTACTATTATTTCACTGTATTTTTCAAATAACTCATTGAATTTACGGTCATAATTACCTGTCCGGTCGGCTACCCAGTCTTTGGCCCATTTGTCGCCTTTACCTGGTTCTTTCTTATTATACTCTTCTGTTTTTTTTGTCACATACTCCGCCTCTGTCTTAAATTTCCCCACACCCATATTTTCGTAGGTAAATTCAGTGTTAATATTTTTCTCTCCTTTAAGCGGTGACAGGTCGCCTTCAAGAAGATTAATTCTCTGTGCATGAGAAACAGAACCGAAAAACAGCATTACTAGAGCGAAAGCAATGGTTGCAAAATGTTTCATACGATGGTTGTTTTAGTAATAAATTAATTGCTAAGGTATTAAAAAGTTAAACTTCTTCAAAGGCGCTTATCATCACTGTAAAAACACAACCTTCTGTTAAAACAGCATATTCAATAACTTAATAGAATAGCCTGGATGCGACGGGAACGAAAATAAAAGCAATTAATTGCGTGGAATTTATATTTGCCGGTTTTTTGCAACAAACCACATAATTTTTTTCCAATTTATCCGTTTTACGATGGATAGTATTCATTTAACCCTGAAAACCAACCTAAACATGAAATTACTGATCGCAATTTTGGTCATTACTGTTGCATTTACTTCCTGTGGCCGCGCGTTAACCCCGGGCGAAGCCGCTAATCATCACTATAAAAAATGCAGAGATATCAGGTAAGCCTGGTTCTTTTTACTGGAAAATATATACAACCGGCCCGCTCAACAGGGGCCGGTTATCCTTTTTAGCGTTTCAGCAGATCTTTTACTTGCCAACCGGCTCCCGCAAGTTCCGGGTTGTTACGCTGCGCTGTAAGCAGTATTTTTCAAGGCGGTTATCTTTAGACTCAACACGCCATCGGTATGCTTAATCACCGGCAGATAGTGCTCAATGGTTTTACCGGCCGCCGGCAGCTGGTTGCACTTATCAGCGCAAAGCGGCTGGTACTGGCCGGTAACGCAAGGCTCAAAATTTATGGAACACTGCAATGCGCTTCCGGCAAAAGAATGAAAGCAGGCAACCGTGTTTTCTTTGCCAGTGAGGCAGAAGCGATTGCCTCGGGCTACCGTCCATGCGGGCATTGTATGCGGTCTCACTACCTTTTATGGAGGGAAAATAAATGATAAAATTGCTTTGCAGTTATTAGCTTTGGCCACAAAATAACTGTTATGACCATACAGTTCGGGTATGATAAAAAGCAGGTCCTGCAGGCATTACGCTATCACTTTCTTTCGCGCCCGGAAATCAGGGTACTGGTAATACTGGTAAATGTATTTGCCATTGCTTCTGCTGTTTTATTTGCTTTCAAAAAAATACAGGGCTTCCCGTTTCTTATTTTTTCATTTCTGTGGTTTACCCTTATGCTGGTTATCTGGAGGTTATTGCCCGCCAGCATTTATAAAGGTGCCGTTACTTTCCAGGACCATTTTACCATGCGTTTTGAAAACGATGGAATAGAGCTGGCCAACAAAAATGATGTAAAGGCATGGCCCTGGACAAGTTTCAGCAGTTTCATCGAGAGTCCTTATTTCTTTCATCTTTACTTTGATGCGAGGTCCTTTTTCCTGGTGCCAAAAGATGCGTTTGCGGATGTTGACCAGTTACAGGCGGCGCGGCAACTGATGAGGGAAAGGATAAAAAAACAGGAGCGTAGTTTTTAGGCTACGCTCCCATCGTTTAATTTGGTCAGGACAAGGTTTAAGGTATAAGTTGATGCTGTATAAGCGGTAAAAAGTAATTTTTACTGGGTTGGTTTCCTGAGAATGTGAAGATAACCAGGAAAGCTTTGGGCTGCAACAGCAATGAATAACCGTGCAGTTTTATCTGATATTTGTGCCCGGGCGTGAAAATGCGTGTCAGCGGTTAAAACGGGCAAGAAACTCCTCTTTTCGCCTGGCGGCTACTTCAATAACGGTTCCATCTTCCATCACCACATTTCCACCTCTTCCTTTTTGATAACTGTTGATATAATTCAGGTTGATGATATGCGAATTGTGGATCCTGAAGAACATATCCTGCGGTAACAGCTCTTCGTACTCCAGGATGTTCTTTGAAGCAATAATTTTTTTATTGCCCTGCAAATGAAAATAGGTATAGTTTTTACTGGCTTCGCACCTTACAATATGCTGAAGACTTACAAATACCAGCCCCTCCTGCGTGGCAATGGCTATTTTCTGCAGGTTATTTTGACGGGGTAAAAGATTCGACAATAAATTTGACAGACGTTCATTGGTAGTTTTCAAAAGCTGCTTTTCGGAAGCTTTCTGCACCGCATTTTTTAGTTCTTCAATATCCACCGGTTTCAGCAGGTAGTCTATAGCACTGTAACGAAAAGCTTTCAGGGAATATTCATCAAAAGCAGTAATAAAAATGACTTCAAAATTTACAGGCATCAGACGGTCCAGCAGGTCAAATGCATTTCCGTAAGGCATTTCGATGTCTAAAAAAACGATATCGGGCTTTTCCTCTTTAATCAGTTCAAAGCCGGACAATGCATTCAGTGCTTCGCCCGTAACCGTTACTTCAGGGCAAAATTCTTCCAGCATTTTCCGTAATATCTTCAGGTTCTTCTGGTCATCATCAATGATTACAGCATTCATGGCGCGGGATAAATAAGTGTTAATTGATTTTTATCGGGAAACTGATGATTACTTTGGTTCCTGCAGACACATGCTGGCTGTCTTCCAGGTCCTCAATAACAATATTGATATTTTGGGTGTTAAAAGCATTGATTAGTTTTATTCTTTCGGCTGTCAGTGACATCCCACGCGACTGGTATTCTATAATACGACTGCCTTTGTACAGCTGCGATTGTTTACGGCCTATGCCGTTGTCAGTTATAGTACATACCAAATTTAGTCCTGCAATATCTATATTTATGTTAATTTTTCCTGCATTGTCGTTGCGGTACCGTACGCCGTGGCGGATGCTGTTTTCTATATAAGGCTGCAGTAACATGGGGGGAATAAAAATGTCATTTTCAGCCATGGCAGCATTGCATGTTATGCTGTAATCAAACATGTTTTCCATACGGGTTTTTTCCAGTTCAAGGTAGGTGGAAAGATAAGAGATCTCATCCCTGATGCTGATCTTTTCCCTGGAGGAATTATCAAGCGTCTGCCGGATAAGCCTCGAAAAGCTGGTAATATATTTGTTTGCCCCGCTGATGTCCTTGTCAATTACATACTGCTGTATTGAATTCAGGCTGTTAAAGATAAAGTGAGGGTTCATCTGTGAGCGCAGGGCCATTTGTTCCAGTTCCATCATCCGCTTATTGATCCTGCTTTTCTCCCCGCTGGCTTTCTTTTCTTTTTTAAACCTGTATACCATAAACAACCAGACGCCGGCAATGACAAGTACTGCCATTGGCACCTGTGCCCATGCAGTTTCTATAAATGGCTTTTTGATGCTGAACGGGATGGATAAAACCTTGCTTTTTACGCCAAATTTGTTGCTGGCAAATACCTGCAGGGTAAAATTACCCGGCGGCAGCGACAGGTATTCAAGGGTATTCTGCCGACCGGCTATCCAGCCTGTATCCAGCCCAACAAGACGGTGCTGGTAAATGATTTCGCCGGCCGATTTAAGCGATATTCCCGCAAACTCAAAAGATATATTGTCGTTTTTGTTCAAATTAAGGTAGGAAATACTGTCAGTGAGCACCCTGTTGCCCACATTAATTGATAAAAGTTTCAGGTTGCAGATGGATTTTGCAGAAAGTTTGGTTTCATCAAAAAATGCCAGGCCCCTGGAAGTGCCGGCGTAGACTTTATCGCCGTCTACATAAATGGCATTTATTATATCTGAAGGAAGGCCATCGTTGACCGTGTATTTGTTGATACTGACTTTTCCACCGGTGATGGTAATCTTGTTGATGCCTTTATCTGTTCCAACCCAGATGGCCTGGCTTGTGCAAAAGATAGTACGACAGGCATTGCTGCTGAGTCCGGCTGTTGCATCTATATTGTATAGCAGCTTGCCATTTCTATAGCCTATGACACCTCCACCATTGGTGGCTACCCAAAGTGTGCCGTCTGGCGAAGCCTTAATGTCGTTTACACGGTTTCTGAAGGCAGGAATTCTATCGCCCAGGTAAGAGGGGCTTGTACCCGTACGGATCTCATAGAGTCCGTTTAAGGTGCCTATATAACTGGATGCCCCTTCTTTAAAAGCGTTGGTAGCCCTGCCTGACCAGAGTCTGTTTTTTTCAGAAACATTTACATACCTCTCAATAAGGGCATTCTTATCGCTGACAATATTTTTTCCCGCAATGTTTTTATCACTTAGCAAAAAAACACTGTAATTGGCGCTCACCAGCCAGCCGCTGTCTATTCTCTGTATACTTTTAATGGCATCAGTGTGAATAAGTTTTTCAACCCCCCTACTATTGAAGCTCAGCATGCCGTTATCTGTTCCAAGAAAAACCTGTTTTTTATCATGCTCTGTTTTTATGGAAATGATCCTGCCTTTTGAATACTTCACTGAAACGCTGTCCAGATGTTTATTCTTCCTGTCTAGAATATAGAATTGTCCATTATTGGACCCTATATAGAGATTATCGCCGCTGGCTTCCAGACTGTACACTGGGGCATTCTTTTTTTCATCACCCCTGATTAAGAGACTTGTCAGCTCAGGGTTTACCAGTTTAAATACACCATCATCGAGTGTGGTAAACCAAAAGCTTCCTTCCTTATCCAGCAAGACTGAAGAAACCTGGTGTTGCTTCAGAAAAGATTTCTGATAAATAGATGAGCTGTAGCCATAGGCGAAAGCACCGTTCATTGTATTGAGAAAAAATACAGAATCAGTCAATTCAGTAAATCCAAGAAAATCTGGAGGTGCTTTTAGCTTATAACTGTTGTTATATACGCTTGAGTAAACATCAAACCAGTTATCTTTTTTAAAAATTTGCCAGTTTTCACTTAACAGTCCTTTTCTGTAGATTCCCTTTGTAACCGGGTAAACGGTTTTCATAATTGAAAACCGTTTATTGTAAAGGTTGTATAAAGAAAAAGTATGCCCTGTATTCAGGCCAATGGTAAAACCAGCTACAGGATGTTTACATGCATACACCGGAAAGAGGGTATCGCCGGTATTGATGTAGTTGTTGATGTTATAGGTTTGGTTGGTGCTGGTAATGATATGAACAGCCTTTGCTTCCAGTATGAGAATATCTCCCTTATTGTCTTCGGATACAGACAAAACATCAGTCATTATTTTCAATTTGCCTAATGCAGTATCATTTTGCTGTGTAAAAAGCCTTCCATTATTGAAATAACAGATCGCGTTTTTAAAAGGCATTATCCAAACCCTGTTCCGGGAGTCTACAAACAGCTTAACTATCTCGTCATCCGGCAGACCATCTTTACTTGAATAGTTTTTAAAATGG
>JANPGT010000975.1:0-2623 GCA_031424135.1 Chitinophagaceae bacterium | reverse complement strand
GTCATTAAAAAAGTACGAAGTGCCCGATTGGTTCCGCGATGCCAAGTTTGGCATTTTTATTCATTGGGGCGTGTACTCAGTGCCGGCATTTGGGTCAGAATGGTATCCGCGGGAAATGTACCGCAAAGACACTAAAGAATTTGCTCATCACGTTGCAACTTACGGTCCTCATAATAAATTCGGCTATAAAGATTTCATACCGATGTTCAAAGCCGAAAAATTCAATCCTGTGCAATGGGTAGATCTTTTTAAAAAATCTGGCGCTAAATACATTGTGCCGGTGGCAGAACACCACGATGGGTTTGCCATGTACAATACCGCTTTGTCTAAATGGAATGCAGCGCAGATGGGCCCAAAACGGGATGTGCTGGGTGAACTGGCGACAGAGATAAAAAAGCAGGGCCTCATATTCGGGCTTTCATCGCACCGCATAGAGCATTGGTTTTTTATGAACGGCGGACGCCGGTTTGAATCAGACGTGCTGGATCCTGATAACGCCAGCCTGTATGGGCCGGCACGGGAAGAAAATGAAACGCCTACCCCTGAGTTTATGAACGACTGGCTGCTGCGTTGTACAGAGCTGGTAGATAAATATCAGCCACAACTGTTCTGGTTCGATTGGTGGATTGAACAACCGGCAATGGATCCCTACCGAAAATCTTTTGCCTCCTATTTCTACAATAAGGGTTTGTCATGGAACAAGGGCGTAGTACTGAACTATAAAAACATTTCCTTTCCTGATGAAGCGGCGGTGCTTGATCTGGAGCGGGGTAAACTCGCCGGCATCCGTAAACTTGCCTGGCAGACAGATGACGCCATCGGTAATAAATCCTGGGGCTATGCCAGCGGCAACACATTTAAGTCTGCACAGTATGTTATTACCAACCTGGTGGATATCGTGAGCAAGAACGGCAACCTCCTGCTGAATATCGGGCCGCGTGCGGATGGCAGCATTACTGACGAAGAGACAACAGTATTGCTGGAAACCGGTAAATGGCTGGAGGTAAACGGTGAAGCTATTTACGGCACACGCCCCTGGAAATTGTTCGGCGAAGGCCCCACCGAATCCGCCAGCGGCAGTTTCGTAGATCAGAAAAAGCCCTTCACGGCAAAGGACATACGATTTACAGTGAAAGGCAGCGCACTGTATGCAATTGCTATGGGGCAGCCTGCTGCAAATACTACTATCAACTCATTGGGCCAAAAAGCAGGTAATGGCAGCATTGCGGCTGTTGAATTGCTGGGCAGTTCAGAGAAAATTCAGTGGACGCAGGGCGCCGATGCACTGCTGATAAAACCTTCCAAAAGCTATCCGGCAGAAAATGCCGTTGTGTATAAAATAAGTTTTAATAAATAAGGCAGCTATGAAAGTATTGGTTTGTACAAAGCCCGGCTTACTGGAATACGTGGAGCAACCAGTACCGGTGCTCACAAAGGGACACGCAATCCTGCAAATAAAGCGTATTGGTATTTGTGGTACAGATCTGCACGCCTACCAGGGAACACAACCTTTTTTTAATTATCCAAGGGTATTGGGACACGAGCTGGCAGCCGACCTGGTAGAAGCAGATGGCACTATTGACTTTGTGCCCGGGGAAGCGCTAACATTTATCCCTTATTTCAGTTGTAAAAAATGCATTGCCTGCAGAAGCGGGAAACCCAATTGCTGTACCAGTATACAGGTTTGCGGCGTTCATATTGATGGCGGCATGGCTGCGTATCTTTCCGTTCCGGTAGATACCCTGATAAAGAACCAGGGACTTAGTTATGATGAACTGGCATTGGTAGAGCCACTGGCCATTGGTGCGCACGGTGTACAAAGGGCCCGGATAAGCAAGGGCGAGTTTGTTTTGGTAACCGGTGCCGGCCCTATTGGTTTGGCCGCAATGGAATTTGCCCGTATTGCAGGTGCGCAGGTAATTGCATCAGATGTGAATGACGGCAGATTGCAATTTTGCAGCACTGCGCTCAAAATTCCTTTTACCATCAACCCCAAAACAGAAAACGTGGTGGAAAGGTTGCAGCAAATCACCGGGGGCGATATGCCTACCGTGGTAATTGATGCTACGGGCAACCAGCAGGCCATTAATGGGGCATTGTCATTCCTGGCACATGGTGGCCGCTATGTGCTCATCGGCCTGCAAAAAGGAGAATTGATATTCAGTCACCCGGAATTTCACAAGCGCGAAACAACGCTGATGAGCAGCCGTAATGCCACCAGGGATGATTTTAATTACGTATTGCAATGTCTTAAACAGCAATTGGTAGATCCGGCTGCCTATATAACACACCGAACAGTATTCGATAAAGTGAAGGATGAATTTGAACATTGGCTGCAGCCTTCATCGGGCGTCATTAAAGCAATGGTTAGCCTGGATTAGCCTGACAATAATTATATAATTTAAACCATTGGTATGAAAAAACTATGTCTCCTGTGCTTAGTGTTTGCCGCTTACTGTACAGCTGTCGCCCAGCCCTTTGAACCCAGCTGGAAGTCGCTGAATACACGCAAAATGCCGGCCTGGTTCCAGAACGACAAGTTTGGCATTTTTATTCACTGGGGCGTTTATGCGGTTCCCTCTTATGCGCCGGTAATCCCCAACAGCGGCGACAGCTATTCAGA
>JANPGT010000974.1:0-1578 GCA_031424135.1 Chitinophagaceae bacterium | reverse complement strand
GAGATTAAAGAAGGAAAAGAGATCAAGGAAAAGGAATTCAAGGAAATTGATAAAAGTCTTATCACAGATAAAGCTACAGCGCACGACAAACAACTGGTAGAAAAACAGGCTGATAAATTTTCGGATAAATTAACAGAGGGTGGCCTGGGAAGACCAGGAGGATTACTGGGCGGAGGCGGCTCCGTTGAACAGCGGCTGGCCCAACTGGAAGCGCAACTCGGTTTTATGCAGCCATTTATCGATCAGTCTATGAGACCCGATTTGTCTCAGGGAGCACTGCAGGGTGACGACGATACCGAAGAATAAGCTTCGCTATAATTTCTATTATTCAAACCAATCAACCCGGCATCATAAGCCTCTACCGGCGGAAGATGACGGGTTGATTTTTACCCATGTTGAAAATAATATTTCCTGCAGCGGCAACAAAGGCAGTTCATGCATCCTTGGCCGTTACCCTTTTAGCACCAATCTACTGTATCTATGTATACCCTCATTTTTAGTATAACCGGCGACACACTGGCGCTCTCACTGCACAATAGCCTGTTCAGCAAAGGAGAAAGAAACCTGCGGCTGGTGACAGACAGGGAGCTGGCTTTTTCAGAATGGCTGCATGAGGCGGGCAGCGATGGACATTTTTTTACCCGCATCCGCCTGCCGGATGGCTTTATTATTGAGCCGCACATTATCAAAAACCTGGTTAACCGCATTCCGTATTTCCAGATGCCGCATTTTGTGAATGTGGCCGACCGGCAGTATGCAGAAATGGAAATGTATGCCCTTTATACCAGTTTTTTGTATTCCGTAAAAGAAAGGGTGATAGATGGCATGCCGGTTAGGCATATCAACGCACAGGACAATACGCTCTATTTTCAATTGATGGCGGCCAAAGCCGGGTTGGATACGCTGGATACCCAGTTTACTTCTTCACCACGCTGGCAGCAGGCCAAACAATGGGCGGCCATGGCGCCTCAAAAAAAGCAAAACGCTTTATGGCATAAAAAATCACCGCACCTGGTGTGGGAAAACAAGCCTGTACTATACAATGAACCGTTTGAAGGTTTGGTAAAAGCGGAGGTAGTGGCAGGCGACTATTTTTGTAAAGTTGATCCCGGGAAACCATTTGCAAAAAAAATAAAAGCGTTTTCACAGTTAACAGGCAGAACGGTGTACACGCTCATGCTGGCTGAAGTAAAAGGTAAATATAAATTCTATACCGTGGATACCCGTCCGCAGGCATTGAGCAATGCAGCCCTTGATGCATTCTGCGCCCTGCTGATGGAAAAAAAATAATACTGATGCTGTTATTTATTGGAATACCCTCAGAGCCCCCGTTGCAGATGGCCATTACTTCGGCTGAAAGCAAAGGCATTCCTTTTGTGGTGTTGGATCAGCGGGCGATGCATGCGGCCAACCTGTCCATTGGGTTTATAAAAAACCGGTTTTTTGCAAGCTTGCAACTGCAGGAGAAAGATTATGGGTGCAATTCGTTGATCTCTTTGTTCCCATCTTTATGTTCAAATTTCCAGACCCACTGCGCGCCGGTCACATAAATTTCCTCTGCATCAGCGGGAGCAACGC
>JANPGT010000973.1:0-3403 GCA_031424135.1 Chitinophagaceae bacterium | reverse complement strand
ACCAAATAAAAGAAAATGTGCCCTTCCAGGTTGTGGGCGACAACTTAAGACTTCGGCAGGTGCTGACCAACCTGGTAGGAAATGCCATGAAGTTTACGCCAAAAGGAGAAATCTTTATACAGGTGGAGTGCAATTCAGCAGAAGACAATGACAACCTTGAGCTCCGATTCGCCATCCATGATACAGGCATAGGCATACCCGCAGATAAAATAGGAAAGCTTTTTAAATCATTCTCACAGGTAGACAGCTCTACCACACGCAGGTACGGAGGCACCGGTCTTGGCCTGGCCATTTCTGAAAAATTGGTAAGATTAATGGGCGGCAGCATCTGGGTAGAGAGTGAGCCTGGCAAAGGATCTGTTTTTTCGTTTACCATCCGGTCAAAGACAGGTAAAAAACAACTTACTCCTGTACACCAGTACCAAATGGCCGATCATACGGGCAAACGCGTACTGGTTGTAGATGATAATGTCACCAACCGGGCTATCCTGAAAAACCAGCTGGAAAACTGGAGGCTGCAACCTGTGCTTGCCGGCTCAGCGCAGGAAGCGCTTGATATACTTTTGCAGGGGGTAGCTGTAGATCTTGTACTGACAGATATGCAGATGCCGGAAACAGACGGCATTCAGCTGACAGCTGCTATCAGGCAGCAATACCCGAAACTGCCGGTTATACTGTTAAGTTCAGCGGGCGATGAAACGAACAAAGACCTCAGGCATCTTTTCAGCGCAGTATTAAACAAACCTGTTAAACAGCACATACTTGGAAAGAGTATATTGGCCGGATTCGGCGATGCAAAAAAACAGCTGCAGGAAGAAAGAACCGTGCAGGAAAAACTACCCGGAGATTTCTCCATTCACTATCCCATGAATATACTGGTGGCGGAAGACAATCTTATTAACCAGCAGCTGATCATGCATATTCTTACAAAACTGGGTTATGAAATCAAAATAGTACAAAACGGGCTGGAGGCTGTAGAATGGGCGCAGCAACAATCATATGATCTTATACTGATGGATATGCAGATGCCGGAGATGGATGGCATTGAAGCCACCAGGACGATCCGGGAAACCTTGTCCAAACAACCGGTAATCATTGCCCTCACTGCAAACACCATGCAGGGAGACCAGGAAGAATGCCTGAACGCCGGCATGGATGATTACCTGAGTAAGCCATTAAAACTGGAAGATTTGATTGCGAAGCTGGAGAAATGGCATCGGCCAAATATTGGAAATAACAGCGCCGTGGCCAGCTGACGGCGCACATACTTTGCTATAAACATCCGGGCAGGTGCTTACACTTATACGATTCGCTCAGCAATACTTATTTATTCAAACTAATCCGCAGTATAAAAATAAATAACATCAATTTGTGTTATTAAAATTGCATTAATCTCATTTATTCCCAATTGTTTATGAAAAGCTCCAAAGCACTGCTGGCTGCATTCATTTTTCTTTTGCACTTCAATTCCCTGCTGGCCCAGTCGCCAGGTCTGATTGTTCGTCCCGCAGGAGGCAACGGCATAAATGCATTGAATCCGAACGGAGACGGTTACAGTTCCCTGACCACGGCCGGGTTCACCACCAATGATATAACACAGAGCGAACTGGCCTATAAAGTAGTTCCGGTGGCATTTGTGGAGCCAACAGGCGATCTTTCTACGGGGCCCAGTGGTGGCTACACCGATATTGTTACCAGGCTGGATGGCAGCGGGTTTTATATGTTTAAAGATGCCACCAATATTTATTTTCGATTAAGGATAGGCGGTATCATCAGTGGTTCCAAAGGATACAGCGTACTGATAGATACAGACGGGAAAATGGGCGCCAGCGGCCCTTCTGCAGATCCCAATTATGTGGCAGCTTCGGGTAACAGTCCCGGTAATCCCGGTTTTGAATATGAAGTAGAATTGCAAACCAATTTCCAGGTGGCAGTATATAATATTGACGGAACGGCCACCCCGGGCGCACCATCAGTATATCCGCTTGCATCCAATTCGCAAATTGCTGTGGCGTTGTCTACAGATGGAAATAACCCCGATTACTTTTATGACTGGTTTGTTCCGGTGACCGCCATCGGCAGCCCTGCTTCTATAAGAACAGCTACTACTACAGTAAGCTCTCCCAACTCTGCATTACAAGGTACGCGTTCAGATATTTACGGAATCAATGATGCCAATTACGCCAATACCGCCGGTGCATGGCAAACGGTGGTGAATGCGCAGCCACCCATTAATCTTACTGCTTTTACAGGCGTACAGGTTACTTGTACTGCCGCACCAACAATCAATACGCCAGTATTAGCCGGATCAGGCATTGCAGTAACAGGGGTATGGACCAGGATGGATGCTACAAAGCCTTCTACCGCCACCATTACACTATATAAAAACGGCAGTTCAATTGGAACCACCACTGTTTCTTCTGGTGCCACCTGGAGTATTACCTCAGCTACCATCGCCAATGGAGATGTGTTCTACGCAAAAGCGCTGGCTTCAGGTGAATCAGAATGCTTACAGTCAAATAATGTTACCGCCACAGCCTGCGTTACTCCACCAACATCTCCTGTATTAACCTGTGGTTCTTTGAAAGGAATATCGGGCACTATACCGTCCACTGCATCCGGCAACACGGTGCTTGTATACCTTGTTCCCACTACCAATGCATCACCCAGCTCAAACCTTGTAAGTACGGGTGCTAACCTCACCTACCCTACTACTACCAGTTTTGCTTACTATACCAATGGTTGTTCCGGCGGAAGTAACAATGTGGCCACCGGCACTTATATGATTGTTACACAAAACGGCAGTTGCGTTTCTGCCCCGGCTTTCGTTTGCATATCATCCGGCAGCAGTGGCACACCACCACCGTTGAGCGCAAATACTTTGGCACTTACTCAACCTATTTACCCTTCTAATACGTCTGTCACCGGCACCGGTGCAGCAAGCGGCGACATACTGCGTTTGTATATCAACGGACAGTACTTTACAAGTATTTCCGCTACCGGCAGCGCCTTTTCATTTCCTGGTTTAACCCTTACTGCAGGCGACCAATTAATTATCTATTCGCAGACCGGCACGGCCTGTATGACACAATCGGCTACGTTCACTGTAAGCTGTTTTACACCAGCACCCGTTATCACCACCAATGCAACTGGCAACCTGCTGAGTGGCGCCACTTCCATCAGCGGCACTTCCGCCTATCCCGGCGCAAGTGTGCAATTGTATAAGGGCACTGCTCCTTCGGGCTCAGCTACAGGCACAGCAGCTACCGTAAACAGCAGCGGCGTATGGACGGTGGCAGTAACTGCCCTGGTAAGTGCAGATAATTATTATGCTGTACAAACGGTGAGTGGATGCGCAAGCGCCGCTTCGGCTGCAGCTACGGTACTAACACCAGCGGCATGT
>JANPGT010000972.1:0-4472 GCA_031424135.1 Chitinophagaceae bacterium | reverse complement strand
CAATCCCCAGACTTCTATCTACCCCAGGAAATATACCAACGATGGTGTAGGCAATGGCAAACCTTTTGAAGGCGCCGCGGAATCCGGCATCAACTACAGGATATTAAGGTACGCAGACATATTGCTGATGTATGCTGAAGTACTGAATGAAACAGGTAAAACCGCACAGGCATATTCTTATATTCAGCAGGTGAGGACAAGGGCGCAACTGCCCGACCTGGCCACAACAAAACCTGGCATGACACAGGCTCAGATGCGTGATCAGCTGGGCCATGAACGTGCACTGGAATTTGCCATAGAAGGGCAGCGCATCAATGATATCATCCGCTGGGGATGGTTGTACAATCCCACCAAACTGGCAGAACTGAAAACACACGATGCAGATTTCAATACATGGACACCCGGTAATGAATACCTTCCTATTCCACAGCAGGAACTGGATGTAAACAAAAATCTTTTGCCGAACCCGGCTAATTAATACAGATGTAATAAATTCCTGTGCATGCAATGTCGTGTGCAGGAATTTATTATTTCCGGGTACTAATAAAACTGGTTAATGTAAACACCACTTTGTTTGTTCAGGAAGTACAAAAGCATCTTCGATGATGCTGTAAGAGTAGTCGATTAAATTTCCAGTAATGCACCCGGATTATTTTTAATACAATGAGTGGGCGGCAGATAATGCAAAAAAAGAAACAATACCTGCCAGTTTTTTTATTGCCATTCCTGCTTATGCGCCGGAAGCAGTAGAAATTTCACCTCCCCTGACCCGGTACAAACCGGCTTTATGGTTAATGAAGATGTAAGGGATATTGGATCAGTACAAAAAATAATGCCAGGGTATTGCTGGCCGATATTAACAACAGCCCGTTGAAAGCTTTTTCATTAAAGTCAATGGAGAAACAGCACTAATTACGTACCACTTAAAAAAAAATTATGCGGACAGGAACATGGATAAGAATGAGTTTGCTTACCCTTGCAGCAACGGCCATACTGGCCGCCTGCAAAAAAGATGCAGCGCCCGGGCCCGTTACACCACCTGTGGTTCCGCCAGTAACGCCTCCTGCTTTTGACATCAATTCCATTAATGATACTTATGCAGATGTGGCACCCTTTGCCAACTATCAGCTATGGGCATCGCACAATGTGCATGACCCGGCTATTATTAAGGAAGGGGATTATTACTATGCTTTTGGAACCGATGTTGGTTACGGCATTGATGTGCGTGCAGGCATACAGGTGAGAAAAAGCAAAGACCTGGTAGAATGGACTTTTGAAGGCTGGGTATTCAACAACCTGCCGGCATTGGGGTCTGCAATCATTAAACAGGGTGGGGGCACACCTTTCAATTCACTTTGGGCACCCTGCGTGGTAAAAGCGGGCAGCGAATTCCGTTTGTATTATTCTTTGTCCTGCTCACTGCCAAGGCTAAGCGTTATTGGACTGGCTACTGCTACCAGCCTGAACGGGCCGTGGACGGAGAAAGGCATTGCCGTATCATCGCGCAGCGATAATTCTATCCAGACAAATGCCATAGATCCATCGGTAGTAATTACACCGGGCGGCGAGCACTGGATGGTATACGGATCTGCCTGGGATGGTATCTATTCGCTGAAACTGGACCCCGCTACCGGCCTGGCGGCAACCAATGGCGATATCGGCAAACGAATTGCTAACCGTGGTTTTACTGCCGGCAAATACAATGGCAATATTGAAGGAGCTGATATTATTTACAATTCGCAGCTGAATAAATACTATCTCTTTATAGCCTACGACTGGCTGGAGACAAAATACAATGTGCGGGTAATGAAGGGCGATAAACCAGACGGGCCTTTTTATGATTTTACGGGGGCGGATGCAAACACCAATGTTGATCACGGGCCAATGATTATTGCGCCTTATAAGTTTGTTGGTCATAGCGGGTGGCAGGGGGTGGCACATTCAACAGCTTTCAACGATGGCAATGGCCAGTATTTTATTGCCCACCAGGGCAGACCGGGCGTTGATAAATATTATATGAACCTGCATGTACGCAAGCTGTTCTGGACAGCAGACGGCTGGCCGGTGGCATCTCCGGAGCGGTACGCGTGGGAAAAAGATTCTTTGATTGCAAAATCCGATATCGTGGGCGATTGGGAACAGGTAAACCTGGCCTACAATATTGTTCCTGGATATTCTGCTGAACAGACTTCGCCCGATTTCCAAAATTCAGTTAACCTCAGCATTGCAGCCAATGGTACTGTGAATGGCAATGCAGCCAATACCTGGAGCTATACGGCACCCTGGCTGCAGCTGAACTGGGCCAATGGCTTTACCGATAAAGTTTTCGTACAAAAGGGAAGAGATTGGGAAAATAAAAAGAATACCATTATTTTCTCCGGCCTCAATAATACCGGCATGGCCATTTGGGGTAAAAAGAAATGATTCGTACAGCAGGATATATATTAAATAGTAATATTGCCGGTAATACATTTTTAATTTAAGAAATACCTATTACTTACACATAACAGTTAAGACAGCATCATGAAAAACAGCATTTCAGTCAGCATTGCCCTTGCGGTTATTTTTTCTTTTACCGCGGCCCGGGCCCAGCATACTTTCAATGTAAAAGTAAATACCCCGAAAGCAGATATACAACCTACCATGTGGGGTGTCTTCTTTGAAGACATCAACCTGGGTGCAGACGGAGGCATCTATGCAGAACTGGTAAAAAACCGTTCTTTCGAATTTAACAAGCCGCTGATGGGCTGGAAGATTTTGGGCAAGCCTGCTACTGAAGGTGATTTTACCGTGCTGAACCGCGGAAAAGAAAATACCGCCAATCCCCGTTTTTTAAGGGTTATCCTGCACAACAATACCAAGGGAAGCATTGGGCTGAACAATGAAGGATTTCGTGGCATGGGCATTAAAAATGGCCTGCGATACGATTTTTCTGTAATGTACCGCCAAACAGCTGCCAACGTTAAAATGCATGTAGAACTGATCAGTGAAAAAGGCGAGCACCTCGGCGGTGCCAGCATCAGCACCGGCTTTACCGGCACTGAATGGAAAAAGCAGTCGGTAAGTTTTACTTCCGCCGCTGCTGAACTGAAAGCTAAAATGAATATCTGGTTCGAAGGCGATGGCGTCATTGACCTGGACATGGTTTCCCTCTTTCCAGAAGATACCTGGAAGAAAAGGCCCGGAGGTATGCGCGCAGATATGATACAACTGCTGGCCGATATGAAGCCCGGTTTTATCCGTTTTCCAGGGGGCTGTATTGTAGAAGGATTTGATCTTTCGCAACGCTACCAGTGGAAGAAGACAATTGGCCCCATAGAAGAAAGACAATTGATCATCAACCGGTGGAACAATGAGTTTGCACACCGCCCTACGCCCGATTATTTCCAGACATTCGGACTGGGTTTCTTTGAATATTTTCAACTGGCCGAAGACATTGGTGCAGAACCACTGCCCATCCTGAACTGTGGAATGGCCTGCCAGTTCAATTCAGCTGAGCTGGTTGCCATGGATGATTTGGATCCCTATGTGCAGGACGCACTTGACCTGATAGAGTTTGCCAATGGTGATGTAAATACTAAATGGGGTAAAGCAAGGGCCAGTATGGGGCATCCGGCACCCTTTAATATGAAACTGCTGGGTGTAGGCAATGAAAACTGGGGTCCCCAGTATGTAGAACGCCTGAAAGTATTTACCAAAGCCATTAAAGCAAAATACCCCGATGTGAAACTGGTGAACAGTTCAGGTACTGACCCTAATGGCGAACGTTTTGATTACCTGAATACCGAACTGCGCAATATGAATGCAGATATTATTGACGAACACTACTATCGCAGGCCGGAATGGTTTTTTGCCAACGCCCGCCGTTACGATAACTATCCCCGTAACGGATCTAAGATCTTTGGGGGCGAGTATGCTGCGCAAAGCGACAAGACCGTAAGTGCCGATAACAAAAACTGCTGGATTACGGCGCTGTCTGAAGCGGCTTTTATGACAGGACTTGAGCGCAATGCCGATGTAGTAAGTATGGCTTCCTATGCACCGCTGTTTGCGCATATTGATGGCTGGCAGTGGACACCGGATCTTATATGGGTAAACAACCTGCAGTCTTATGGAACACCAGACTACTATGTGCAGAAACTTTTTGCGCTTAATAAAGGAAGCAAAACAGTACCCATTACCATGAACAATGATGCAGTGGCCGGACAGGATAGCCTGTATGCAGCAGCCTGCACTGACGCCACTACCGGAGACCTGATTATTAAAATTGTAAATGCATCCGCTGCACCGCAGAAAAACACTTTATTGCTGGAAGGCGTAAAGAAATTGGCCGCACAGGGGCAGCTGACTGTATTGCAAAGCGACGATCTCTTCAGTGTGAATTCATTTGAAGATCCAAAAAAAGTAGCTCCTAAAGAATCCTCCATCAGCATTAAGGGAAAGAAACTGGAACTGGAAGCCGCGCCATATTC
>JANPGT010000971.1:0-2737 GCA_031424135.1 Chitinophagaceae bacterium | reverse complement strand
GTTTCCTGCCGGTTGGCCGCATTGTCGAGCGCCTTTTCCAGGTAAGCAGAAGCACTGTCCCACGACTGCTGTTTGTAAAAATACCATGCTTGTGCTTCGTCCAGGTCGGCGTGCAGCCTGGAAGGAAAGAGGGGGTCGTATTTTAATGTTTGAATAAGGCCGGCTGCTTCGGGCAGTTCATCGTTGGCAATAAATGTTTTTACCTGCCATAGCAATGATTCGTTGCGGCTGGGCGGCCTTGACAGCAATTTTTTAGCGATATTCCTTTTCTCATTGGTAGCAATGGAGAAAGCGGTACCGCCTTCGTTGGAATTGCTGCCAATGACTTTATCGTACCCGTCTTTTTCCTTTGGTGAAAAAGCGTAATTGAGGTATTGAAAGGTGAGGTAAGCAGAATCGAAATCTTTTTTCAGGTAGTAGGCCCGGCCGATCAGCAGGTAGAGATTGTCTACCCAGTTGCTGCGCAGATCGTGCAGCAGGATGCCGGCGGTGGATTTATAAATAACGGAATCCAGTTCCACCTTCGACTGTGCAGTGGCTTCAAAACTGTAATTGTAGAAGGAGAGCAGTTTGGTGAAATCGTCTTTATGGCCAGATTTGGCGCGGTCCAGCACCTCTTTTATTTTTTCGTTGGCGTTAAAGAAGAAATTGTAATGCGTGGTAGTATTCTGCATGAAGCGGCGGGGAAGGGTAAATTTTTTATCGCCGGTTTTTTCTGAGCGCAGCTTGCGGTTTTCAAACTTTTTGGGCTTGGGCAAATCGAAGCTGAGGCCACCAATTTGTGCATGCACAACCGGGGGCAGAAAGAAAATGAAAATAATAGCTATGATTCTTACCAGGTGCTTATCCATCATTGCGCCGCAAGCTAAACTCTTAATAACTGATTTTCAGCAAATTTATTGTTATTTCTGATTGCGGAATTTAGGGATTTTGCGATTTCGTTGCCCAGCCGGTGCAAGAAATGTTCCAGAGGTTACAATTTCGGCTGCCGGGATAATTTATAATCCGGGAATTAAGGTTTATTTTGGTTTCCGGATAGCGGAAATCACTAAATCATGACATCCCAAAATCAGCAATTTTGGTGCTATTTGGCTAACTTTAAAAAAAATAGGGGTATAGTTGTACAATGACGAAATTATTTGATGCGGATACCACACTGAAACGCTTGCGGAACCGTTACCGTCTGGTGGTGATGAATGATGATACCTATGAGGAGGTGGTCACCTTTAAGTTGTCCAGGATGAGCGTTTACATATTATTGAGCACAATATTTGTTGTGCTAACGGGGCTTACGGTGGCTTTGATAGTTTTTACCCCCCTTAAGCTGTATATACCCGGGTATGGAGATGTGAATAATACCAGGGAGCTTCGTGAACTAAAACTGCGTACTGATTCGTTAGAGCATGCAGTACGGTATAAAGATGAGTATTTGCAGGGTTTGAAAGGTGTTTTGCAGGGTAATACTTCCATAAAGCTGGATACCACGGCGCTGAATTTGCCGCCGCCTGAAAAAATAAACGACTAAAATCTAATACTTATGTTCAAAGGAAAATCCAAATCCGAGTTTTTTGCAGAAACCAGTGGCACCAACGCCGCCAGCCTTATCAGCGCCGGTACTACGCTTACCGGTGATCTTAATTCCAATGCAGATTTACGTATCGACGGTACCCTGGTAGGCAATATTAACAGCACTGCTAAAGTAATTATTGGTGCCAACGGCACTGTAAAAGGAGATATCAATGGCCAGCAGGCAGATATACTCGGCCGTGTAACAGGCGCCGTAAAAGTAAAAGAACTGCTGCAGCTGAAAGGCAGCAGTGTTATACAGGGTAATATCCACGCAGGAAAACTGCAGGTAGAGCCAACAGCTACTTTCAATGGTGAATGCCACATGAATGTAGCTCCTTCCGCAGTGGAAAAAACAGACAAGGCGGAACAGAAGCTGGATGAAAAAGCCCCTATTGCGGCCACCAAATAACAACAACAAAGATTTAATGCGTTATGCCGGGCTGGCCTCCCAGATGCTGGTGGGGCTTGGCATTGCCGTCTTTATTGGCCTGAAAGCCGATAAATGGCTCAAGCTTTCTTTTCCGTTACTGCCATGGTTGTTACCTTTGCTGGTATTGGCCGCCATCCTGTACCGGATAGTAAAAGAAACCGGCCCTGATAATAAATGAACGATAATACCAAGCCGACTTCCAACAGGGCTATCTTACCCCTGGTGATTTTTTTTTGTATTACCACCCTGCTGCTGATAGCAGGTAAAACCCTGCTGGTACAATGGGGGGTAGATCAATTATTGCTGGTAGCAGGCAATATGCTCCTGTTTACCGTAAGCCTTATTTCACTTCTATTGTACCAGCGGGCCATGTCGCATGCCACTACCATGGGTTTCCTTCGCAATACTTACAGCGGACTATTTTTTAAATTAATTGTTTGCGCCGTGGCGGCCATCGTGTACGTGCTGCTGCACAGGGAACATGTAAATAAACCCGGTCTTTTTGCCTGTATTTTTCTCTATTTTATTTATACCCTGCTTGAAATGCGCAGCCTGATGCAGTGGAACAAAGCCCGCCGCAATGCCTAAGCAGGAATACCCGCTCACTTACCTGGAAAATTATTTGCCTGCTGCCGCTGCTGCGCCGGTATTGCTGCTGCTGCAACGCTATAAGGTACATTTAACCATTACCCGCGAAAGAAAAACGGTGCTGGGCGATTACCGGCACGCGCATAATAA
>JANPGT010000970.1:0-2105 GCA_031424135.1 Chitinophagaceae bacterium | reverse complement strand
ATTAAAGGGTACCTGGAACATGTACCCCGTTACCGATGGCTACTACGACGGATATGGTCATTACAAGGAAGGTTACCATGTAGTATTTTCACTGCGCATGTACGAACCATATAATAGTACCCCCGCCGCGGACTGGTTTTTTGACGATAATGATTACAACGGCGGTTCCAGTTTCAGGGCCGTTTACACCTCTGGTAATTATACCTACGAATACAGTTTTGCAAGAGAATAGCCAATTGTAACGGCACCGGCCCGGTAATGACGGTTAATACACTATTGAAGGGCTAAAATCCCTTTGATAGCTGCAATGGGCGGCCTGTTCCGCCACCTGCTTTTTAAGCCTTTTTTACTTTAAAACCGGGTATTTTCAGGTAAAAAGTTTTGTATCTTTGTTGATATGGCAACGCTTCAGTAATTATCTGGGGCGTGGTTATTTTTTTCTGTTCACTAATCAAGAAATGTTATGAGTGATGTAATTTATGTGACAAAAGAGACGCTGGAGCAACTGAAAGCAGAGTTACAGCGCATGAGAACGGTTGACAGGCCTGCCGCCTCAAAAGCCATCGCGGAAGCAAGAGAAAAAGGAGATTTAAAAGAAAATGCTGAATATGACGCCGCTAAAGAGGCGCAGGGTTTGCTGGAAGCAAGGCTGAAGAAAATGGAAAGTGACCTGGCCAATGTACGGATTCTTGATACTACTGAAATTGATACCAGTAAAGTAAGTATTCTTACCAGGGTAGTACTTACCAACCTGAACCTGAAAAAGCAGGTGAGCTACCAGATTGTTTCTGAAAAAGAGGCTGATTTAAAGCTGGGCAAAATCTCAGTTACCTCGCCTATTGGAAAATCATTGCTGGGTAAGGTAGTAGGCGATACTGTAGAAGTGCAGGTGCCTGCCGGCGTGCTGAAATTAAAAGTGGAAAATATTACTGCATAGCAGGCAGTAGTATAATATTTTGCCAGGGCCGGAATTTTTCCGGCCTTTTTTTGGGAAAGAAGGACATAGCGGCATCCCGTGGCCCGGTGTGTTTACCGGCCACTTGCTGAAGCAGACGGCGGATGGATGTTTCCTAAGTCCTTGTTCGGAAGATTGTATTTTTGTCCTATCGTGAATTTCATCCGCCTTTTGATTGTAACACGACACCTATACAAATAAACGCTATGACTATCTTTTCAAAAATCATTGCCGGGCAGATACCCTCTTTTAAAATTGCAGAAGACGATTATTTTTTCGCGTTCCTGGACATCGCCCCTTTGCGCGAAGGACATACCCTGGTGATACCAAAAATTGAAATTGATAAGTTTTTTGATGTGCCCGATGATTACCTGGCACGTATACTGGTGTTTGCAAAACCCATTGCACATGCCATTGAAAAAGCCTTTGACTGCAACCGCTGCGGGCTTACGGTAATAGGACTGGAAGTACCCCATGCGCACCTGCACCTGGTGCCCATCAATTCCATTCGCGATCTGGATTTCAATAAACAAAAATTGAAACCCTCGCCGGAAGAATTAAAAGCTACGCAGCAAAAAATAGTGCAATTGCTGACACAGTAAGGTTCAATGCGTTTCAGCAGGAAAAGTTTGCTGGTCAACAGAACTATGAACTACGAACTGTGAACTTTCTCAACGCATCATCATAATCGCTGCCATCGTCTCAATGCCTTCCCATAAAAACTGCAGTTTTACATTTTCATTTTCTGCGTGCTGGTTGTTGTCGTAATTCACCAGCGGAACGGTGATAACTTTGGCGCCCAGTTGTTTTTCAAATAAAAAT
The DNA here is from genome assembly GCA_031424135.1 of Chitinophagaceae bacterium. Lineage (GTDB taxonomy): Bacteria > Bacteroidota > Bacteroidia > Chitinophagales > Chitinophagaceae > JACMLD01. Next base: position 328 of record JANPGT010000970.1, on the reverse strand, counting down.
AAAGGAAGGCTGCCACCTGCAGAAGGCACCACCACCACGGGGTAATCAACCGTGCTTTGTATGGCTTTAATCACCCCCTGGGCCGCGGGCAGGTTCATGGGCGTACGCTGCGCATTATAACCACTGCCGGTAGTAATTTTTACCAGTTTTGAATATTGCATCCTTTCTTCGTCTGTAGGTTCATGGTCAATAATGTGATAGCCCTTTGCTGTAATATGGTCCCGCAGTTTTTGCACCTGCCGGCCCAGATCGTTGCCCAATACCAGTCTTAGATCAAGCGTGGCAGCAGCTCTTACAGGAATAATATTTGCGGCCAGTTTACCGGTAT
>JANPGT010000969.1:0-1929 GCA_031424135.1 Chitinophagaceae bacterium | reverse complement strand
ATCGGTTCAGGTACTTCTGCCTGTATTGGTCCAAACCCGGTTGGCGACTGTTATGTTAACCGGCTAAGCAATTATTATAACCGGCAGCCAATGGTTGATACTATCATAGATAACCAACTGGCACGTGGCGGTACCAACTGTTACAACGGCATGCCTTCTTCTTATATTTCTCCTTATCCTGCCGGCAGTGGATATGCGCCTTTAAAAGATATTAATATTACCGCAGCACTTGCATTGAACCCGGATGTTATATTGGTGAATTATCCAAGTAATGCATACGAGACACTTTCCATCCCGGAAATAATGTACTGCCTGCGAACCATTAAGGATTCCGCTAATGCAAAAGGAGTTCCCTGCTTTGTTACCACTACACAGCCAAGAACAAGTCCCGCTGTTTTCAATACACCGGCCATGAAATTAAAGCTGGCGGTTTTGAAAGACAGCATACTGGCTGCTTTTGGCGACTACGCCATTGACTTTTACAATGGACTTATCAATTATTCAGACAGTTCTATCCTGTATGATCCGGGTGACCATATCAATATGAATGGTGCTGGCCATAATATTTTGTTCCAGCGGGTGGTAGGCAGGAATGTGTTTAGTCCGGTACCGGCGCCTGCAACAGGCATTGGCCTGATGGCAACCTATTTCAATAACACCACTCTTACAGCACCTTCCGTTCTTGGAAGAATAGATCCGGTCATTAATAATGATTTTGTATTTAAATCACCCGCACCAGGCAAGGTGAACATAGAAAATTATTCCGTACGCTGGACCGGCCAGGTAAAACCCCTGTACAGTGAAAACTATACTTTCTATGCAGTCACCGATGATGGTGTGAGGCTATGGGTAAATGGGGTACTATTGATAGACAACTGGCATAACCAGGGCGCCACAGAAAAAAGCGGCAGTATTGCGCTGGAAGCCGGGCAGAAATACGATATCGAGATGGAATACTACCAGGGTACCGGCTTTGCCGTGTCTAAGCTGTTGTGGTCAAGCGCCAGCACACCCAAGGCGGTTATACCAACGGCGCAATTGTTTCTACCGGTTAGCGATGGTACAGGTTTACAGGGGGTTTATTACAATAACGCCGGCTTAACCGCACCGGCTGTGCTCACAAGAATAGATCCGGTTGTAAACAATGATTTTGTATTCAAATCACCCGCACCAGGTACAGTGAACGTGGAAAATTATTCCGTACGCTGGACCGGCCAGGTAAAACCCCAATACAATGAAGAATATACTTTCTATGCCGTTACAGACGATGGCGTAAGGCTATGGGTAAATGGGGTATTGCTGATAGACAACTGGCGTAACCAGGGTGCTACTGAGAAAAGTGGCAGCATTGCACTGTCAGCAGGGCAGCGGTACAATATCGTGATGGAATACTTCCAGGGAACCGGTTTTGCGGTCTCCAAACTGTTATGGTCAAGTGCCAATACTGCCAAATCAATTATCCCTAAATCAAGATTGTTTCCAACAATGGCAGGGGCTAGGGTAATGGAGGCAGCCGCTGACCTGCGTATTACAAGTGTACAGGAGCAGGCCATAATGCACACAAATATTCGTCCCAACCCAGTTAAACCAGGGCAGTTGGTCAGCCTGCAAATTAGCAGCAGTAGTATCAGCACTGTAGTGATTCGTTTGATAGCCAGTGATGGAACAACTGTTCGCACTGAACAACGCCCATTGGTGGCTGGTACAAATACTATTGCACTAAGCACAGTCCACCTTGCACAGGGAGTATATATTATCAATATTACTGGCGCAGGCAAGCCGGTGAACCTGAAATTGATGATTGAGTAAAAAAAAGAGAGGCCGGCAAGACCAACGGAAAGACGGCAAATGAAAAAGCCTTTGCAGGAATTCCTGCAAAGGCTTTTTCATTTGCCGTCTTTCCGTTGGTCTTGCCGGCCTCTCTTTTTT
>JANPGT010000968.1:0-2415 GCA_031424135.1 Chitinophagaceae bacterium | reverse complement strand
TTTAGCAGCGGGCTGAAGGTACTATAGTAATAATTATAGCTCTTGGGATCGTTGAATTTAAATTGGTCAAGCGTGGAAAAAATTTCGTTGTGGTATTGAGGTCTTAGCAGGAATTCACGCAAATCTGAGGAGTTATAATTTTGATACGTGTTTTTTGGAAGATAGAAGGTATTTGAATCAGATTGAAAGAAGACAGTATAGCTGAACTCTGATCTGCCGGAATCAAGCGACTCCGCTGACGCAGTACTTTGAAGGTATAGTGCCCTGACTGAAGCAGTATCTATTTTATTCTGTTGGGTCCGTACAGAGGGTAGTCCAATTACCGCTGCATTCCGGATGCGAAAATTCGCGCCGTCCCCGGCTATTACCGCAGCACGCCTGTTCGGATCGCCCAGGGAATGATTCCCGCTGACACCATTCCGGAGTCCCGGGCGCATAATGGTAACATTTGAAATAACTGGCGCTGTGTTTTTGCCTCCAATATACATGGATGAGAGGTTGAAATTTTCATTGGCCAGTTCCGGGTCACGGAATGCCAGTAAGCTTTGTAATTTGCCGGTATACCCATTGGTTATATAAAAATCTACGCCTGAAGTACCGAAGCTGACCAGGTTATTTGCATTGCATTTACCTCCATTCCATTCAAACCCGTTTGAAAAAGAATAGCTTACCTGGATATTGTTTACTACAGTCTGGTTTGAAACGCCCGACAGCAGCAATGCGCTGTTGTTGTTGGCCCCGGCAAATTCCAGCCTTAGGTGAGTGAGGGTGCCCGATTTTTTTCCGTCAGGGTTTCCAAAAACTGCAATCCCTCCCCAATAGTTTTTTGTATCCGCTACTCCAATACCCGCCGTGCCCTTTGCTGTATTTTGTGTAAAAATGATTGGCTCTGCCAGGGTGCCCGGGGCTTCCAGCCTACCACCCGGTTTAATGGTTAACAGAATACCGGTATTCACTTTTATAAGGGTGCCCTCATCTATAGAAAGGGTCTTTCCGCTATCTATGGCTATATCAGCAGTTAATATATACACTGTGTCTTTTACAAAATGAACATTGGTAACTTTGAACCTTTGGTCTGTGGCAGCAACCATTGCCTCCGGTTTCGGTGGATAACTGAATACAGGTTCCTTTTTACACGAGAAAAGCATAGAAGATAAAATGTACACCACAAGAAAACGAAAACAGTGGATAATATTGCTGGTCATGGAAAGTTGTTTGAGTTTATTGAAATGTATAACCAACAGAAAATGTATACGTTCTTTGGGCATTTAAACTTGATGGCGTGGTATCAATACCTGAATTGGATTGAAGCGTATAGGGCTCATCAAATTTTCCATTGTCATTTACGTCCTGGAATACAATATACCTGCTGTTCAGGATATTGCTGACATTGATTTTGATCTTGCATTTGTTTTTGAAGAGGTCCTGGCTGATGGTCAGGTCAAGTACATTGCGGGGATTTACCTTGGAATTCGGAATGGTGAGCACAGCCTGGCCATTGGGCAGGATAAGCAGTTTGTCTGCCGAACCCAACTGGTAAATAAATACCCCTGTTCTGTTAAAAGACGCAGTAACCTCAAAACTATTTTTGAAGGCATTGATAGTAATACCGGCGTTAACAATGTACCCGGGCTGACCAGTCAGCGTATGTTCAACAATTTTCGGGAAAAAGAAATCGTTGAGTACCTGTGTAGGTACTTTGGATTGTAAAATTGTACCATTGCCAAACAGCAAAATGTTTTTTAGCCAGGGGGCTGCTCCGATGAAATCAATTTTCTTTCTTACTTCCGCTTCTATCCCCCTCACATACGCTGTGCCCACATTCAGCGGTTGTAAAAGCCTTTCGTAATAGTTGGCATTGCGAACGTATTCAATGGGGTCTTTCAATGACTTATAAAATGCTGAAAAGGAAATGATTTCACCCGCAGAGGGGAATATTTCAAATTTGAAGTCATAGTTTTTGATACTGGTACTGCGCAACTGCGGATTTCCACTGGACAGCATGAAAGACTGATAGTCGTACCGTATAAAATCGGCAAGGTCTTTTAGTTCCGGTCTTATAGCTGTTTGAGAATAGGCAGCTCTTACATTAATTTTTTTACTTAGTGCGTACACTAAATTTATTGAAGGCAGAAAATTAAAAGTTGTTCTGGCAGTTACGCCGGTGATGTTCAGGTCATAGTTCCTGAAATTTGCATAATAAACAGGATTAAATACATTTACATACTGCTGGTATTTTTCTGCCCTGATGCCCCAGATAATCCGCCATTTATCCCCTAGTTTACTTTCCATACTCAGGTAGCTGGCCAGCAGGCTGCTGCCTGAATTGTATGTTCCATTGGAAGCAGCGGTGCCCGTAAAAAGTGATACACCAGGGCTATTCCGGTCTGATGAGTAAAACTGATTGATAGAAAG
>JANPGT010000967.1:0-2064 GCA_031424135.1 Chitinophagaceae bacterium | reverse complement strand
CGCGGATGCTGGAGACAATGGTATAAAAAAAATCACGGCTGACACCCGCCAGGGATCTGTCAATTATGAATTTATAAAATGCAGCGCTTGCCTTTCTGCTGTTTGTTTTAACATTTCCGTACTGCGTCCTTGTCTAACATTTCTTTCACATTTGAATATTTTATGCTTGTTTATCTGGCATAACTATTGTCTTAAGGGCTGCGTAATTAATTACCAGCCTTTACTACTGCAATGCATTGCGTACCCCCCCCCTTACCACCGCAGGATTTATTTAATCATTAAAAAAGAAGGAAATGAAAGTAACTAATTTATTTAGTCGTGCTGTTGTGATCGCGGCCGCAAGTATTTGTGTAATTACGTTCGCATGTAAAAAAAGTGACGATACTATTCCGCAATTGCGCTCCCAGGAATATAGTTTGTCTCCGGTTGGTGCTTCAGGCATAACAGGCAAAGTAACTTTTACGGAGAATACAGATAAAAGTTTTAACGTAAAAGTAGCACTTGACAAATCTGTGAAAGATACCGTGCATGTAATGCATATTCATAACGGAACTGTGGCCAGCCCGGGCGATATTGCTATACCGCTGAATTCCATTACTGGCACAGGTGCAGCGGCCAGCAGCGAAACAAAAAATATCAATACCGCCATGCTGGGTGAAGTTTCAGTGCCTGTTACATATGACAGCATACTTGTGTATAACGGTTACCTGAATGTACATTACAGCGCGGCGCGGATTGACAGCCTGATAGCGCAAACCAATATCGGAAAGAATAAATAACAAAAGGCGGAAATCCCTGATAAGCTTCCCTGTAAACAGGCGTATGCTGTACTGTTCTTAGCAATGGTATGGCATACCCGCCTGTTTGGCCGCAAGGTATTGCGTCCGCGCAGGTTTCAACGAACAAGCAGCAGCGTTCCTTTCTTTATAATAGCAGGCCTGGCGGGGGCGCGTATTTCCAGGTGGTACACATAGATACCCTGGGGTTGCGGAAGCCCTTTAAATCTGCCGTCCCATGCTTTGTATGCGCCTTTGGAGGAGAACACCGGTTGCCCATACCTGTTATAAATGATAATATGGTCTACCGTGTAGTTGTCCAGTACCAGTACTTCAAAGACATCATTTTTGCCGTCACCGTTGGGTGTAAATGCGTTCGGAATTGAAAAATTGCTGTATACTTTAACCAGGGTATTGTCTGTGGCAGTGCCACAGCCCACTGTTGATACCACCTGCAGGGTATAATTGGTATTTATGCCGGGATATACACGGGGTGTTACGCTGTTAATATCACTGATGGCAGTGGCGGGTTGCCAGGAATAAATGACTTCTGTGCCTTTGACAGTGCCATTCAGTATCGCTGTGTCTCCGGCCAGGATTGTTTTGTCCGGGCCCGCCTGGGCCACCGGGTTCCGGTACACATCTATTTTCACGAACGCCGAGTCTCTACAACCATAGCGGTTGGTGATCATTACTTTATATATCATGGCGTCTGCAGGCTTTGCCACGGGATTGGAGATGCTGGCATTGGACAAACCGGTAGCTGGTGTCCACTGGTAACCCACACTGTCGGTTGCGGAAGCAAACAGCTGTTGCTGCTGTCCTTCGCAAATGGGTAATACCGGTTGTACGGCAAGGGTAGTACCCGGGTATACCTTCAGGTAGAATGTGTCAAAGGTAGTGCAGCCATAGGCATAGGTTTGCCTTAATTGGTATAAACCAGTATCTGCATAGGTGATACCGGCAAAGCCGGCATTCATCTGCGTTGAACTGAATCCGTTTGGCCCGGTCCACAGTACTTTTTCGGCAAAGGGATTGGGCGCCGGGAACAGAAAATTTTTGCCCAGGCAGCCAAAAATGAATTGCGGAGGGGTGTGTAATGGCACAGGGTGGATACTGGTAAAAATGGGGTTAGAAGCAATCCTGCATTTTAAAGAATTGATATTGGCTCTCTCTGCAATGGCTACGCGAAAGGAAACGGCACCGGTGGTACGGTGGGGAACTGCATACGTGTCGGTTGTTTGCCCGGCAATGTCTACCCAGGTTTTGCCGGTATCCGTACTGCTTT
>JANPGT010000966.1:0-4103 GCA_031424135.1 Chitinophagaceae bacterium | reverse complement strand
GTCTAAGGTGAGGGAAACCCTGCAAGCCAGTGGCATCACCGTTAGTGACGATGTTTTCCTGGATAAGGTAATTACCATGGTGAAAGACCGCTGTACTTTTTTATCAGATTTTCCGCAGCAATCGGCCTTTCTTTTTGAAGCCCCCAAAAGCTTTGACCTGGATGCCGTAAAACCCAAATGGAACGAACAGAAACAATTATTCTTTGCTGAGACCGTCCGCCAGTTTCAGCTGACGCAGCAATGGGATACCGCTGGTTTAGAAAAAGAATTTAAAGAAATAGCCGCCGCCAATCAAATAAAACCAGGCGATGTGCTGTTACCCCTGCGCGTTATGCTGGTGGGTGGTAAATTTGGTCCGGGTGTATTTGACATAGCGGCACTAATAGGAAAAGACGAAACTATCCGCCGTATCGGACATTTTGCAGCATTGATAAAAGGATAAAGCCGGCAACACATCAAATACACATTCGCCAACTGCAGAAAAACATTGTTGCCAAATCCGATGTATCTTTCTGCAAAGAATTTGCATGAAGCCCATCCACCGCTTTTTATACCTGCTGGCGCTGATAAAACTGGTGCTGCCCTTTTTAGTACAGGATAGCTTCTATCAGCCACATCGTGATGAATTTCTCTACCTGGCAGAAGGACGGCATATGGATTGGGGCTACATGGAAGTGCCGCCCCTGCTGAGTGTATTTGCGTGGCTTGTTCATTTCTTTGGCGGCGGCTTTTTCTGGATCAAGTTCTGGCCTTCCTTATTTGGGGCATTCACCTTCCTCATTGTTGGCAAAATCATTCTTTCAATGGGCGGAAGATGGTTTGCCCTGGTACTGGGTTTTCTGCCGTTTGTGCTGGCGGTATACCTGCGTATTCACTACCTGTTTCAACCCAATTTCCTGGAAATATTTTTCTGGACCGCTATGGCCTGGAGCATGATTTCGTTTGTACATACGCAGCAAATCAAATGGCTTTATTATTTCGGTCTAAGTGCCGGACTGGGTATGATGAGTAAATATTCTGTTGCCATTTTTGCATTGAGCCTGTTGCTGGGGCTATTAGTGACGCCACAGCGGAAGTTATTCGCCAATAAACATTTTTACGGCGCCGCCTTGCTGGCCTTCCTGATCTTTCTACCCAACCTGATATGGCAGTACCAGTATCATTTCCCGGTAGTATATCACATGAAGGAACTGCAAAAAACACAATTGCAGTACATCAGCCCGGCAGGTTTCCTGGTTGATCAGCTAATAATGAACCTACCCTGTGTATTTACATGGATAGCCGGGTTATGCTGGGTTAGCTTTTCTTCCGCAGCAAAGCAATATCGTTTTATCGGGTGGACATGGCTGTTTTTGATGGCCCTGCTGTTAATTACACACGGAAAAAACTATTACGCATTGGGTGTATATCCTGTACTGTTTGCTTTTGGCGCCTGCTGGATAGAACAGGCAACCATCAGCAGGTTTACACCGGTACGCTATGCGTTGATTATTTTCGCGCTTTTTATTGGTTACTTTTTCATACCCATTGCACTGCCATTGTACAAACCCGAAAAACTGGCAGCCTTTTATAAGAAAAGACATATCGAAAAAACAGGCGCCTTACAATGGGAAGACCTCAAAAATCATCCATTGCCACAGGATTTTGCAGACATGCTGGGCTGGAAAGAAATGGCACAGAAAATGGCCATGGCCTACCATACGCTCGATAGCAATGAAAAGAAACGGACACTCGTATTTTGTGATAATTACGGGCAGGCAGGTGCGGTCAACTATTACGGGCCACAATATGGTTTGCCAGGAGTATTCAGCGACAACGCCAGTTTTCTTTACTGGATGCCGGAACATGCAGACTTTGACCATATAGTGCTGCTCACGGATGACCAGGAAGAGATGCAGCATGCATTTATTAAAAATTTCAAATCTGCTGTTTTACTGGACAGTGTTACCAGTCCCTATGCAAGAGAAAAAGGAGATCTTGTGATTGTGCTGAAAGGTGCCGACAGTACATTTAAAAAGTTTTTTGCAGAAAAAATAGATAAGGCAAGAGCAAAAACAAGCTGGTAAAATCTGCGGCAAGGGTGCTTTGCGATAATTGTATTTCATTCTGTACTTTTGATTTTCAATCTAAAGTTGTTTAATGAGCAAGCAAACACCCAATACCGCTGCGACGGGTTTAAAAAGCAGGCCAATAAGGGTTTTGGTAGCCAAAGTGGGGCTGGATGGCCATGACCGCGGCGCCAAGGTAATTGCCACGGCATTGCGCGATGCAGGTATGGAAGTTATTTATACTGGCCTTCGGCAAACACCGGAAATGGTGGTAAATGCCGCACTGCAGGAAGATGCAGATGCCATTGGTGTAAGCATTTTAAGCGGCGCGCACAATACCGTATTTCCTAAAATCATCCGGCTGATGAAAGAAAAAAAGATGGATGATGTATTACTCACCGGCGGCGGCATCATACCCGAAGACGATATGAAGGCATTGAATGAAATGGGTGTAGGCAAACTGTTTGCACCCGGTACACCCACAGCAGATATTGCCCTGTACATTAAAGATTGGGTAGCAGCCCACCGGAATTTCTAATGCCTGGCAATAAAGCTTGCACACAATACAAACTATTGTAAAAAAATTTCATTTATGTTTCAAACACTGACAACTTCAATTGAAAATCATATTCTCACCATCACCATTAACCGCCCCGACAAATTAAATGCACTTAACAAAACAGTTATTGAAGAACTCGGCGCTGCCATTGACGAAGTATACACTAACCCGGCAATAAAAAGTGCTGTCATCACCGGCAGCGGGCCAAAAGCATTTGTAGCAGGGGCAGATATCAGTGAATTTACCAGCCTGGATGGCAAAGCAGGAAAGGCACTGGCCCAGAAAGGACAGGACCTTGTTTTCAGTAAAATAGAAAACAGCCCCAAGCCCATTGTAGCCGCTGTAAATGGCTTTGCATTGGGTGGTGGCTGCGAACTGGCCATGGCCTGCCATTTCCGTTTGTGCAGCGAAAACGCCAAATTCGGTCAGCCGGAAGTAAACCTGGGCCTGGTACCCGGCTATGGTGGCACGCAACGCTTGACACAACTAATTGGCAAAGGTAAAGCCATGGAACTGATGATGACCGGTAATATGATTGATGCAACAGAAGCCAAACAACTGGGACTGGTGAATTATGTTACCCCCGCAGATTCCCTGCTGGATAAAACAAAGGAACTATTACAAATTATCAATATAAAGGCGCCCATTGCCATTAAACATATTATTGCGCTCACCAATATAGCCGCATACGGTGGCAACGATGGTTTACAAAAAGAAATAGCCGCTTTCGGAGAATTGTTTGATACCAAAGATGCCAAAGAAGGCGCAAGTGCATTCCTGGAAAAACGGAAAGCTTATTTTACAGGAGAATAGAAAACAATGGCTGATGGCGGTTCCGGCTGCCTGGCATTGAGATGCAACTACATGCCAGGAAATTCAGTCATCAGATAATTGCTGGTGAAAACATTGCAGGTGTTCGGAAAATGTTTTATTGTTCGCTGGCCAGTATCCCACATTCCAGGTAAAACCAGCACAGGCACGCTTACAGGATTGCGGCCATTAGGATCGATGGTTGGTTCAGCCCTCAATTACATTAACAATCTCATTTTTAATCATTTGCATTTTATTTTGTTGTCTGCCCCCAAAAGTTTTTTCACTTCCGCCCAGAAGTGATCGTCATCCCTTCTGGGGCTTTTTACTTCCGCCCAGAAATGATCGTCATCCCTTCTGGGACTTTTTACTTTCGCCCAGAAATGATCGTCATCCCTTCTGGGACTTTTTACTTTCGCCCAGAAATGATCGTCATCCCTTCTGGGACTTTTTACTTTCGCCCAGAAATGATCGTCATCCTTTCTGGGATTTTTTACTTCCGCCCAGAAATGATGAGCGTTCGCTCTTAACTTTTGACATTACAATTTTGAATTTTCCCACCCAGCAATAGCCTGGGTGATGCTGGTGGGTGGATACTGACCGGGGAGGGAAAGAACATCTTCCAGGCAGCAATGGTGAAAACCCGTCTACCTGCAGATGACGGCAACAAAGGCAGGGTGGCAATT
>JANPGT010000965.1:0-2885 GCA_031424135.1 Chitinophagaceae bacterium | reverse complement strand
CACCACCATTTTTTATTATAGTAAAAAAAATAAGCACCCAGCATGAAGAAGGTAGTGGGTACTTCCGTCATCAGCCAGCGCACATAGTTAATCTGGGAAGGAAAAAAAGCTACAATAAAAGCAGCGAGCAGGGCGGTGTTTTCCTGCCCAAAAATCTTCTTTGTTATATCATACGAGAAATAAATAATTAGTACAGACATCAGGATATTCATCCATAGCAGCAAGGGAACGGCACTGTTGCCTGCGCAGTATTTTACCAGCGCCACAATGAAAGGATAGCCATTGGGGAAGAAATTGATATAGCCTCCGCTAAGCAGGGCGTCTGCCTGTTGAAAATAGTCGTGAGAATCTGTATGTATATTATTCAGGCCGGAAAAAAAGGAAATGCAGATTCTGCAGAGCATACCGGTAAACAGTATACCCAGCAGTAATTTTTTTGGATATAGTTCGCTGCTGCGACCAGCGGTGAGTACCATTGAAAGCTTTGCTCCTTTATTATTATTAAAAATCATTGTTTAATTTTTAAAAGAACAGGCACTCAAAAAGAAGTTGCCGTGAAGACACAACCTGATGATGCCGGCTATCCATTAAAGAGGCAAAGCAAATTGTAAAACCAGTTTATGCGGTATAAAGCCCCTGCAAGGGACCTGAGTTATCTTTAAAATGCGTTTTCATCTCCTTTAACGGTACGGTAAACGGTGAGGAACATGATGCGCATGTCAAGCCATATGCTCCAGTTCTCCATGTACCAGATATCGTGTTCAATGCGTTTTCTCAATTGTTCATCATCCTTAATTTCTCCGCGGTAGCCATGTACCTGTGCCCAGCCGGTAACACCCGGTTTCAGAAACTGCCGCACCATGTACTGGCCCATTATCTTGGAGTAGTCTTCTGTATGTCTCAGCATATGGGGTCTTGGGCCAACAATGCTCATTTCTCCTTTAAAAACATTGATAAATTGTGGAAATTCGTCCAGGCTTGTCCTCCGCATAAATTTACCAATACGGGTCATACGGTCGTCATTACGCTGGGCCTGTTTGGTATTGGCTTCGTTATTGACTTTCATACTCCTGAATTTAAGACATTTAAAGGTCTTATTGTCACGCCCGCTTCTTTCCTGAGCAAAAAATATGGGGCCTTTGGATTCCAGCCATATGATAATGCCCAGCAGGGGGATTAACCAGGAAAGTATGAAGATAATTACCAGGAAGCTTACTATGAGGTCAAAAAACCTTTTCCTGCCACGGCTGCTCACGTCATCCAGGGGTTCACTGCGCATAGACAGTACAGGCAAATCGCGCAGGTAATTTATGTGTACGGATTGTTTTATAATGAAACTCAGATCGGGGATGATGCGGAAACGGATACATTCCTGGTCGGCTTGTTTGATAAGGTCATAAATTACTTTTTCCTGTTCCGGGGCGATGGTAGAATATATCTCATTGACTTCCATTTTTTTGGACACCGTCATGGCACTGCTGATATTGCCCAGGATGGGGTAGGTGGAAAGTTCATGCACCTTGCTCTCTTCTTCGCAAAAGCCCATTATCTGCGTGTTAAGACTTTCTTCTTCCAGGTAGGTAGCCAGTTTTTTGGCCATATCGTTATAACCCAGTATGATTACCTTCCTGGAAAGATGTTCGCCATGGCGGAAATAGTGCCGCAGCAGCAGGTAGATAAACCTGTTCAGTAAAATAAAAGATCCGCTCAGTAATATTACAGATATAATGAAAACACGTGAAAGCTCAGTTTGCTGCAGGAAGAAGAGGTACATCATAATAACGGCCAGCCACAGAATAAAGACCCGCATACTTTTACGGGCAAATATTTCGAATGACATGATGTGGTACTCATTGTAAATGGCTGATACCCAGCAAAGAAAAAGCCAGGAGGTATTAAGGAACAGCCAGAACCGGAAATAGGCATTTACATATTCAGGGGGGATCTTTGAAATAAAGATCAGGGTTAGGGTTACCGCCAGGTTTAGTGTCAACAGGTCAAGCCCTGCGATAGAAGCCTGTAAAAATCGGATAAAGCGACGGTTCATAAACGTGTAGTTGAGAAAATTTGATAATAGAAAAGGTTTAGAGTTTTTCCAATGCGGCCTCCCATTGTTTCATGATATTTTCTTTGGAAAGAAACTGCTCTGCATAGCGCCTGGCGTTTCCCTTGTATATAGCAAGGTTGCTGGCCAGCGCTTTTTCTATTCCCTCCTGTAAGGCAACGGCATTTTCCGGTTCTATCAATATACCCGCCTGGTATTGATCCACTACATCGTACAGGGTAGAACCCGGCACTGCAGTTACTACAGGACATCCGCCTGCGGCCAGTATACTTACCAGTTTACTGGGCATTACCAGGTCTGTGGCAGATTTTTTTTGAAGAACAAGGTGCAGGTCTGCGGTTGCCAGCAAAGCCGATAACTTATCATAAGGTTGCAACGGAAAGAATTTAACATTGCCCAGGCCTGCTTCCTTTACTGCTGTTTCCAGTTTCTCTTTGCCCCCGCCACTGCCGGAAATGATAAAAACAACCTCCGGACGGTTGGTAAAATGCTTTGCTACTTCTATGATGATTTCCAGCCCCTGCTTCTCTCCCAGGTTTCCGGAATACAGGATTACTTTATCGTTTTGCTGCAGCCCGAATTCATTGCGCAGCGACTGATCTTTTCCCAACGGTTTAATGGTGTGTTCATCTACCCAGTTGGGAAACATGATTATTTTTTCAGCAGCAATTCCTTTTGATTCAATTTTGCGCTGCATACCCGGACTGATGGTAGAAACAGCAGCACTCCTTTTTAAAATAAATTTTTCTGCGCCAAACATAAGCTTCAGAAAACGCCGGTTGGTAATCATGCCAAGGTCTTTAGCGGCATCTACCTGCAG
>JANPGT010000964.1:0-6649 GCA_031424135.1 Chitinophagaceae bacterium | reverse complement strand
CTGCACTCCGCCACAGGAACAGAAAGAAGCTGGCCCTGGTTCAAGCGTTTAATAGGCGCCAGTTTTCAGCGGCATGCCAGGCACCAGCCTTTTACTGACATTGTTATTGACAAAACCAACCCCTCCACCTCTTTTTTACCGGGCAACTGGCAACAGGACGATGAATGTTATTTTTTCAAGGAAGTAAATCCAGATCTGCACGTGCTGCTGGCGCATAGTTTAAGCACCCTGCTGGATGATAAAGACAAACCCGATTTTTATGGGGCGTCTTCGCCTTCGGCCTGGTGCCATGCGTTTGATGGCGGACGGGAATGGTACACTTCGCTGGGGCACGACAGCACTACTTATTTTAAACCCGATTTTCAGCAACATATACTGGGGGGGATTGAATGGGTAATTGGACAGAACAAGCCACTGGATTACAGTAAGGCACATGCGAAAAGCCCGGATGATCCGCTGCCGTATTAGAGATTAGGAATTGGGAATTTGGGGATTTGGAATTCAATGTCGTTTAGTTAAGGGTTTTATGTTCCATCGGAACATCTTGAGGGTAGAAAATGAGGTGAATTGAAGGGCGTGCCGTAGGTGAGCTTTGTGCCAGATCAGAATAACGCATCCCGCCCCAGGGCGATTCAGATGGAACCTAAAACGTCGATTTAATTGAATCTACCCACAAATCACCCCGCTGGGGTGAGGCGGAAAACCTGTATTTGGGCCTTGCCATGGCCAACTTTAAAACAACGTTTAAAATTGCTGTATGAAAAAAAATAAATCCTCCAACTCAAGAAGAGAATTTCTTAAGAAAAGCGTTACCGGTACCATTGGCCTCACCGGGGCAACGGCCCTGTCGGCCTTTCCCTCTATTGTGCCTGCCAGCGTATTGGGAAAGTATGCGCCCAGTAAGCGTATAAACATCGGCGTTATTGGTACCGGCAGAATTGGCCGCGAGTGGGACATGCCCTCCACCATCAAGTATGACCAGGCCAGGATGCTGGCGGTTTGCGATTTGGATAAGAACAGGGTGGGGGCTGCCCAAAAATGGGTAAACGATTATTATACCAAAAAGAACAACAGCAGCTATACCGGCACCAAAACCTACGAACATTACGAAGACCTGCTGGCAGATAAGGATATTGATGCGGTGATTATCTCTACGCCTGATCATTGGCATGTGATACCGGCTATACACGCGGTGCGTGCCGGCAAAGATGTGTACATGGAAAAGCCCGCTTCGCTCAGCATCAGCGAAGGCCGCATCCTCAGCAATGAGTCTGCCAAAGCAGGCCGTATTTTCCAGATAGGCAGCCAGCAGCGTTCCATGCCGCAGTTTAAAAAAGCCTGTGAACTGGTGCGCAATGGCCGCATTGGTAAACTGCATACCATCTATGTAGGCTTACCGGTAGACGACCCCAAACAAAGTACCGTAGAAAAGGAAATGCCGATACCCGCCAACCTTAATTACGAGAAATGGCTGGGCTCTACACCCTATGTTCCTTATACAGAGAAACTGGTGCATCCGCAGGATGGCGGTTTTTCTAGACCGGGATGGTTGCGTTGTGCCCAGTTTGGCGCAGGTATGATCACGGGCTGGGGGGCACATCATTTTGATATTGCCAACTGGGGAATGGGTACAGAGTATACCGGTCCCATTGAAATTTCGGGTACCGCCGACTGGCCGGCAGAAGAGGCGTTGTGGGATGTGCATGGTAATTTTAAAACAGAAACGCTTTTCGATAATGGCGTGAAAGTGCTGGCCAGCAACGAATATCCCAATGGCGTAAAATTCGTCGGCAGCGATGGGTGGATATTTGTTACCCGGGGCAATTATGCTGTAACCACATCAGATCCTGTTGCAAAGGGCAATAACAGCAAGGCGCTGGATGCCAGCGATCCAAAAATACTCAGCTCAGTCATTGGTCCCGATGAGCTGCACCTTATCGATAGCCCCTCGCACCATGAAAACTGGCTGAACAGTATTATCACGCGGCAACCCAATATTGCACCTATTGAAGTGGGGCACCGCGCCTGCACCGTTTGCCTGCTGAATCATACGGTAATGAAACTGAAAAGAAAATTGTATTGGGATCCCATTAAGGAACGATTTAAAAACGATGACGAAGCAAATGCCATGCTTACCCGCAGCCAGCGCTGGCCTTACCAGATCAACAAAGAGTTTAATGTTGAAACAAGGATGTAGTGAGACCTGAGTGGTGAATGGTGAGACGTGAGTTGAAGCCGCCGGGTAGCAAGTGAATAATGATTAATCTGAAGTATCTTACCCGCGCAAACAATAGTAGTATTAAACCATAACACTAACATGAGATTATTTTTTTACCTGGTAGTATTTATTGTATTGATTCCATTTATGCAAACCGGCTGCAACAACCCCGATGTGCCTGCCCAAAGCAAAGCAACTGACAGTGCGGCTGTAAGATTAATAACGCTCGACCCAGGTCATTTTCATGCAGCATTGGTGCAGAAATCAATGTCTGAAGGTATAGATTCTGTTGTAAATGTTTACGCGCCCGAAGGACCCGAACTGCAGGCCCACCTTGATTTGATCAAACAGTACAATGAACGCACCGATCATCCGACCCACTGGTCAGAAAAAATTTATACCGGCACTGATTTCCTGGAGAAAATGATAGCCGAAAGAAAAGGCAATGTAATTGTATTGGCAGGCAATAACCTCCGCAAAACCCAATATATTACCCGCTCAGTAGAAGCAGGCATGAATGTACTGAGTGATAAACCAATGTCTATTACCCCGGCCAATTTTGCTGAACTGGAAAAAGACTTTGCTACCGCTGAGCAGCAGAAAGTGTTGCTGTATGATATTATGACAGAACGTTCAGAAATTACCAATATCCTGCAACGCGAGTTTGCAAAAATGCCCGGGGTGTTTGGTAAGCTCAGTGCAGGTACAGAAAAAGATCCCGCAGTAGTAATTGAAAGCGTACACTATTTCTACAAGTTTGTATCGGGCAAAGCGCTTACAAGGCCATCCTGGTTTTTTGACCCCGCACAGCAGGGAGAACCCATAGCTGATGTGGGTATTCACTTGCTGGACCTGGTGCAGTGGCAATGCTTTCCTGATACCGCCATCGATTATAGAAAAGATGTTGTAGTAAACAGTGCCAGCCTTTGGCCAACACCGGTAACGCTTTCACAGTTTGCTGCCATCACAAAAAAAGACAGCTTTCCAGCTTTCCTGCAGTCTTATGTAACCAATGATTCCGTTTTGCAAACACATGGCAATGGCAGCATCAGCTACAGCCTCAAAGGCGTGCATGTAAAAATTACTGCCCGTTGGGATTACAAAGCACCCGAAGGCACCGGCGATACCCATTACAGCATTATGAAAGGTACGCTGGCCAGTCTTGTAGTAAAGCAGGTGAAAGAAGACAATTATAAACCAACATTGTATATTATTCCTAAAAATCTCAATGCAAAGTATGATGATGCACTGCAGCAGGCAGTAGAAAAAATCAATATTGCTTACCCGGGTGTAATTTTTGAAAAATCGGGCAGCGCATTGAAAGTAATCATACCTGAAGAATTGAAAGTGGGGCACGAGGCGCATTTTGCGCAGGTAATGCAACGCTACCTGCAATACCTTACAAAAGGGGGTATGCCCCAATGGGAAGTGCCCTGTATGATAGCCAAATATTATACAGCCGCAAAAGCGCTGGAAATAGCTGATAAAAAAATAATAACCAATAGAAAGATGGAAAGTAAATCGTTTTTTGATCTTACAGGAAAAAAGGCGGTGGTTACCGGTGGCGGAAAAGGCCTTGGACTGGCCATTGCCTCCGCATTAATAAAAGCAGGTGCCGAAGTATTTATTACCGGCAGGGATGAACAGGCCCTGCAGCAAACGGCCGCCGGACTGGGCAGCAAATGTTCTTACGGCATATTTGACCTGGCAGCCATTGATAAAATACCTGCGTTTGCAGCATCGCTGGAAGAAAGTTTTGGTGCGGTAGATATACTGGTAAACAATGCAGGGATCAACCTGAAAAAAGATTTCCTGGAATTAACCGATGAAGATTATGACAGGATTGTAAAAACCAACCAGTACGCAGTGTTTGCTTTAACCAGGGAAATAGCCAGGGGAATGGTGCCAAGGGGTAAGGGCGCAATTGTCATGATCAGTTCAATGGCTTCCCAGTACGGCATACCAAAAGTGGTAGCGTATTCTGCTTCCAAATCTGCCGTAGAAGGAATGACCAGGGCCATAGCGGTGGAACTATCGCCATTGGGTATACGCGTCAATTGCATCGCCCCCGGTTTTATTGCTACTGAAATGTCGGCCAAAGCCCTGAACAACGATAAAGAAAGAATGCAGAAGGTATTGAGCAGAACGCCCATGGCAAAGTTGGGCCAGCCGTCGGATATTGGTAATGCGGTAGTATACCTGTGTTCTGATGAAGCAGGCTACGTAACCGGCGTAGTGTTGCCGGTGGACGGAGGAAATTCAATAGGATTTTAAGAAAAGGGTAGAAGACCACTGCGCATAAAATTGTTTCACAGCTCTTTGCCTGTAATGGCACACAGCTTTGCCAACTGATCTGGTATTGATTCATTTTTTAACCTTAAAAGTAAAAAGACATGGAGAGATAACCCGTATTACTTTACTATTCATCTAACGATCCCTTTTTTATCATTTACAAACTTGCTTTATGAGTACAAAATCTATCACCAGGATTCCTGTAATGCTCTGCATGGCACTGTTGTTCAGCACGGGAGTGGTTACTGCCCAAAACCTGATAACAGTGGAAGGCACTGTTGGCGCCAAAGACGGGCGGGGCGCTGTTTCCAATATTTCGGTTACTGTAAAAGGCAGTAAAAATGGTACCACCACAGACGATAAGGGCTTTTTTCGCTTAAGCGGTGTACCCTCCAATGGCACACTAATATTTTCCTCCGTAGGCTTTGCCCAGCAGTCAGTAGACGTAAAAGGCCGCACACAATTCAATATCTCAATGGAATCTTCGGAAGGACCCAGGCTGGATGAGGTAGTAGTAATTGGATACGGTACGCGTTCCAAAAAAGATGTTACCGGTGCTGTCTCCCAGATTAAAGCCACACAGCTGGAAAACGAAAATCCCGCCAACGTAGCAGACATCCTGCGGGGAAATATTTCCGGTCTCAGTATTTCGCAAACCAACTCGGCTTCTGCCAAAGGTGGTGGCGATTTGCTGGTGCGCGGTAAGTCTTCCATCAATGCAGGTACTACGCCGCTGATAGTACTGGATGGGGTGATTTATCCCGGCCAGTTATCCGATATCAATCCCAATGATATTGCCACCATCGATGTATTGAAGGATGCCAGCTCAGCCGCTGTATTTGGCGCCAAGGCAGCCAGTGGTGTAGTGCTGATTAGCACCAAGAAAGGAGCCAGCGGTGCCAAGCCCACCATCACATTTAATACCAATATTGGTTTTGGAGAACTGGAAATGAACCAGCCCCTGTTCAATGGCCCCCAGTTTGTAGCCTGGAGAACCGATGTGCTGAAAAGTATTAATGTAAACGCACTTCCTTACCGCTTCAACGATCCGCGTACGCTTCCTTCAGGTTATTCAATGACTACCTGGAGAGAGGGACAAACCGGCGACTCTATAGATGTATGGCTGGGCAGGTTAAAAATGTTTTCCAATGAAATAGCCAATTATAAAGCGGGTAAAGAAACCGATTGGTACAAGCAGATGTTCCATAAAGGCCTCCGCCAGGATCATACCGTTAGTATTGGTAACAGGAACGATAAAGTGTCTTATTATATGTCTATGAACTACACCAATAACGACGGTGTAGTTCTGGGCGATAAATTTAAAACCTTCCGTTTGCGTACCAACCTGGAGGCGAAGGCAGCCAAGTTTATGACAGTAGGCCTCAACTTGCAGTTTGCAGACAGGGATGAGAGCCAGGTGCCGGTAAACTGGGGACAGATGGTAAACGCATCGCCCTATGGCGACAAATACAAAGCAGACGGCGTAACGCTAAGGGATAGCCCAAATGACGATGTGGGCAATAACATCAATCCTTTCCTGGACTATGTATACACCAACCGCCTGCAGAAAACCAACACACTGTTCGGTTCACTGTACGCAAAAGGCGATCTTGGTTATGGCTTTTCTTACCAGGTGAACTATACACCCAACTTTGAATTCTACCGTTATTTTAATGGCATCTCTGCGCAGAACTTTCAGTATGCGGCCCGCAAAGGCGTGGCTACCCGTACAGATCAAACCACGTTTAACTGGCAGCTGGATAACCTGCTGAAATGGAATAAAACAATTGGCGAACACCAGTTTGATGTTACGTTCCTGTATAATTCAGAGAAGTTTCAGAGTTGGAGAAACCAGATGGACAATGAAGGTTTTGACCCCAACGATAAACTCAGCTATCATAATATAGGATCCGGTATTAAACCGGTTATCAGCAGCGATGACCAGTACAGCACCGGCAGTGCATTAATGGGCAGGCTGAATTATACTTTCCGCGGCCGGTATCTGCTGACTGCTTCACTGCGCCGGGACGGATATTCTGCTTTTGGCCAGAATAACAATGAAAATGCCACCTTTCCTGCGGTAGCGGTGGGATGGTCTTTCAGCGAAGAGAATTTCATGAAATCTGCTGACTGGATTGA
>JANPGT010000963.1:0-2667 GCA_031424135.1 Chitinophagaceae bacterium | reverse complement strand
TCTAATAATTGAGTCGACCGGCCACTATTTATTTCAACATTTAGACACAGCAATGCCAAGAATATACTTGCAAATCTTAAATGTCCCTTACCTACATAGTGCCAATCGTCGACCAAAACCTTGGGAACATTACTAGCGACTAATTATGACATTGAAAAAATACGCACAACATGCGGCTTTATGCCAGCGGGGCTTGACGGACGAGCAATCAGCAGTTTTGCAAAGCCAGGCATCAACTGTGGTGCGACCGTTTTTCAAGGATATGACTTTTAAAAGAAGTTTTAAATCAACAAATCAGGCCCAGTCGCTGGCCGGACGGCGTGCTATTACCCTCCCGCAGCAGCGGGACTGCAAGCCCTGAACATTGTTCGAAATAACTTTAGACACACCAAAAATAACAATATGAAATTAAGGTATAGAATATGTTTTGCATTTGTATTTCTACTGTTTCTTCTTAGTGTCAAAGCTCAATTACCAGTCGCTTCCAACGGCAGTTTTTTAAAAGCAAATGGGATAAACCTTTATTATGAAGAAAGTGGCAGTGGAACACCATTGATCTTGCTGCACGGCTTTGGGAGATCTTCCGAAGACTGGAAACCATACATTGCAGAACTATCCAAATCAAACAGGGTTATTTCTATCGATTTGCCCGGGCATGGCAGGTCTGACCTTATCGATACCACTGACGTATATTTACATAGACAGGCTGCCAACCTGATAATAGCATTCATTAACATATTAAAGTTGGATACCGTCAATATTATCGGGTTTAGTTCCGGAGCAATGATTGGTCTTCATATTATTACTATTAAACCAACATTAATAAACAAAATTATTTTAGCGTCGGGTCAAATATCTTTTTCCGATTCGACAAGAAAATTCATCAGTGCTTTGGGGGGACCTGATAACTTTATAATGGATGCCAATGAACTTACTGAAATACACGGAAAAAAGAAAGGAGCAGTAATTGCAAGACAATTCTGGAATTTCAGAAAACTTCGCGGCGACCCATCTTTTACACCCGATGAATTAAAATCCATTAAAACGAAAACATTAGTTGTTCATGGAGATAACGATCCGATTGCACCTGTTGAAAATGCGCTAACCATGTTTAAGTTTATCCCGAATGCTCATTTATGGATTATTCCCTATGGAGAACACATCTCTATCTTCTTTCCAGACAACCAAAGTGATTTTTTGCGCAAAACATTGGTTTTTTTGAAAAGCAAATAAACAGTTCAAATCACTTCGCGCAACCGGCGGTTTTGTGTAATTGGGGCATAACGTTATTGCTTTACTTATTTTGAAGTGTAAAAACAGAATTCATTACTGATATTGTTGCCTATGAAAATTGAAGACGCAAAAAGTTATGGTGGCTACCAGGCAGTGAAAGGTGTCGCGTTTTTATGGATAATTGCTGAATTTATTTTTATGCTGAGTGAAACAAAAGGAGACTTTGCAAACGGAATATTATTTTTCTTAGCCGCACACATGAATTTATTTTTTCTTTTTTTACTTTTAAGCTGTTTTACAACCGTATACTATTTGGGACGCAGCGCTGGATATTTAATCATTTGCCACAATAAGAACTACGTACATGTTGGATTGCGGTATGGACTCCTTTCTGCCTTTTTGTTTATAATTTACATTTCCGGCACAGTCTTGTTTTTAAATGAAATGCGCAGTCCCGGTTATAATAATAAATATGGCTCCACCGTTCTCAATGGTCTTTTGTATACATTTATTATAATGTTTATTCCAATTCTATTAGCCTGGCTGTATGCAGCTAAAAAAATAAAAGCTGAAGGGTTGGTTTCCTAATAACTGCTGCTAATACTTATTTACAAGCGCTGTCATTCAGCCACAAATCCAAATCCCCCGATTCCCAATTCCTAATACACCAGCATGTACTTGTAAAAAGCCGGCACCTCGCGCAGCGCACCTAACGCATCATTTACAGCGTATTTCTCAGAAGCGGCACTATAGACATTCATAAACCCCAGCTTGCGCATAATGTACTTGCAACGGGTGATATGGTAAAATTGCGATACAATGATGGCATTGCGGTAATGCTGCGACTGGTTCCATTCAATAAAATTTTTTGCAGTGAAATAACTGTTCACCCCTTTGTTATCTGCAATGATATCCACCGGCGGCACGCCCTGCTGCTCCAGGTAGCTTTTCATGGCATCACCTTCGGGATAGCTGCCGGCAATATTTTCGCTGATACCGCCGCTGGCAAATATTTTCTTTACCCTGCCCTGCCGGTATAAGTCAAGCGCCTTGTCTACCCTGCCCTTTAACCAGGGCGAAAGGCTTCCGTCTGCAAAAACATGGTTGCCCAGTATAATGGCTACATCGGCGCTGCCCGCGTAGTCGCGAAAACCATCAATACTAATATAAATAACATGAATGATTATCCAGGCAAGCAGGAAGAGCGCAGTTCTTTTCACCCACCGGTTGGTAACAACCTGTTTAACTTTTTGGAACATGGTGCCAGCGGGGTTTTTGCTTCAATACTTTTTTATATACCGGGCAGGCAGGTGAATGGGCGCCGGGCAGGTAGCCGGTACTCATCAGGAATTCATTTACAATCTCACCGCCGGTAAAGCGGAAAGTCTGTTTGAATAACTTCACCCATTCTTCTTTTGTTTTGGGATGATGCAG
>JANPGT010000962.1:0-3169 GCA_031424135.1 Chitinophagaceae bacterium | reverse complement strand
GTGTAACTGCCAAAGACTTTTGCGGTAATACCTATACTGACAATATCAATATTACGCTGGCGCCTGCTATACCCTTTGACCTGGGACCAGATTTGCAGAAATGCAATACGGATACGCTCAGCATTACTGCACCCGGCAGCTTCCCCGATTATTCATGGGCGGTTAACTATAATATCAACAGCATTAAAGGCGCCACCGTAAAAGTTTGGCCTGCTGTAGACACTACGTATACGGTAGTAGCTGAACTGAGCAACGGCTGTACAGTAATAGATACCATACGTGTTACCGTAAATAAATCAGCGCTGCTGCACCTGGGCAATGATACCAGCTTTTGTGCCGGCGACAGCCTGGTACTAAAAGCACCATCGGGTTTCAGCAATTATTTGTGGCAGGATGGTTCAGCAACAAACAGTCTCACCGCGCGGCAGCCGGGATTGTACTGGTTGCACGCAAAAGCCGCCAATGGCTGCGTGTCAAAAGATTCCCTTACCATCAATAACGTGTATCCATTACCGTTGAATTTCCTGGATGCCGCAGAAGAAATATGCAACGGCAAAAAACTGGTCTTACAACCATCGGGCAACTGGACCACCTACCTGTGGTTTAACAATAGCAGCAGTTCATCTGTAACGGTGAATACAGCGGGCAAATACTGGCTGCAGGTAACCAGCGTGCAGGGCTGCAAAGGCAGGGATACCATCGACGTACAGATTGGCAAAAACTGCGGTACGGGCATCCATTTTCCCAATGCATTTACACCAGATCACAATGGCAGTAACGATACCTGGAAACCCGTAGCATTTACAATACCGGCGGTCTACCACCTGCTTATCTACAACCGCTTTGGCGAAAAAGTATTTGAAACCAGCGACTATAAACAGGGTTGGGATGGCATTTATAAAGGCAGGCTGCAGGCGCCGGAAACATTTGTGTGGTATTGCAGCTACCAGTTTGCCGGGGCAGATCCACGGCTGGAAAAAGGTGCCCTGATACTGGTGAGGTGATGCGCGCTATTTTCTTATCTTGCGCCTGTCCTTCTCTCTTATCATTTTATAAAACAACCAGCATTGGATACCCATAGCCACGCACACACCCATACAGAAGCCCATTTGGAAAGTTCTGACCTGCTGAAAGACATTGTTATTGGCATGAGTGATGGACTAACGGTGCCATTTGCACTGGCAGCAGGTTTAAGCGGGGCAGTAAGCAATACCCACCTGATTGTGATTGCGGGCATTGCGGAGATTGCTGCAGGTTCTATCGCTATGGGACTGGGTGGTTACCTGGCCGGCAAAACCGAAATTGATCATTACAACAGCGAGCTGAAAAGAGAATATGAAGAAGTAGATACCGTACCGCATAAAGAAAAAGAAGAAGTACGCGAATTTTTTGAACACCTGGGCCTCAGCGAAGAAGTGCAGCAGCAGGCGGTAGAAGAAATGACCAAGGACAAAAAAAAGTGGGTAGACTTTATGATGAAGTATGAGTTGGGACTTGATGAACCAGACGAAAAAAGGGCCCGCAAAAGTGCCTTTAATATCGGCTTCTCTTATGTAATTGGCGGCATCATTCCGTTAAGCCCCTATTTCTTTGTAGCTGATGGTGTAACCGGTTTGAAGATCTCCGCCGTCATTACCCTTTGTTGTCTTTTCATATTTGGATTTTTCAAAAGCAAAATGACCGGTGTAAATCCCTGGCTGGGTGCATTGCGTGTAATGTTTATTGGCGCTGCTGCGGCGGCCTGTGCGTTTGGCATTGCAAAATTGATTGAGGGAGCGTAAACTTTGCGATTGATTCTGGTCGATGGGTACGATCTGGGTGAAAAGCTTTGTAATTATTTTTCAAAAGTTTTCCCCTTTTGCAATTCTCTGATATTATACTTAAACTCAGCAATAATGCTGTCTTTGTTTGTAGAAAAATCATGGGAAGACAGGAAAATTAAAACACTATCAAGCGTACATCTATATAAATAATCCTCATTTTCAAAATTAAGTTGTGTAACATATATTCGAAAATTTACAGAATCAGTCAAGTAGGAAACCCCAAGTTGACGTCTTTCATACACTTCCAAATATAGCTTTTGATCACACACTTTTTCTGTTCTAATATATTTTTTTGAACAAGAGAAAATGAAAGAACAGATGGCAAGAATTAGTATATTTTTTTGCATGTGTCATTTAATTAAAAGAGTAGTTATTATGCTGCTAACATGTTAAACACGGTCTTTTTCTCCCTGCTCGGGGAACACCGACCAGGGAGAAAACCTTCTATTTGAAATATTGCAGGTAGCCGAGACTATTGAGATTTGAAATTATCTAGTTTTTTTAATTTCATTATACTAAAACCCCAGGCTTCTTTGATACGCAAAGAATCGGGACCATTCCCCCTTACCATTCTATATATAACTACGGTGTCATTATCGCATTTATACATACAGTACTCACTTTGGAAATCAAACTCACCAACAGGGATTCTAAAGTTTATAGAGTCTGTTAAGTAGCATTTGCCAATGTCTAACCAGGTAGAATAAAATTCCACATGTAAATTCCCTTTGCAGATATCGGCAGTTTTCATGTGATGATCTGAACACCCAACAAAGAATAAAATGATTACAAAATTAAAGTAACTTGTCAGCCTCCTCATACTATTAGTTTTTTTAGTTACTGTATTGCCATTTCTTATCCGATGCAGCAGACCCGAACTGGCGCAAGGATGCCGCTGGGAATTGTGCGGCGGAGTACTTGTGCCGTTTGCGCAAGGGCGGGAATGCTGAAAGGCAGGCACAAGGGATACTAACACTCATTACCTGCACTGCATTGCGCCAGCGTGCATAAAGAGACGCTCAGTTGGGTCGCCCTTTTAAGCTGCTGCAAAAAAATGAATCTTGCAAAGGGCGGCTCAGCTTGAGCGTTCATAGACTTTTTCTACCAGGGAGAGCCGCCTTGTTGACTTATTTTATAGCGCGTTGAACTTTAAGGCGACCCACCCCCGTTCGTCAGTTCCCCGAACTGGCTAAGTACACTGCGTGCCCGCGCTTCATTCGCGCCAATCCTTTGATAAACAATCACTCCCTTTTGCAAAGATAACTTTGCAAAAGAATAAAACTGCTTTCCCGCATTTTTTATCGTCTTTGCTTCCTGCGCAAAGACACAAACTTCCTGAGCAAAGG
>JANPGT010000961.1:0-2206 GCA_031424135.1 Chitinophagaceae bacterium | reverse complement strand
CCGGCATGCAGGCAAGAAAGCTTTTTGTGTGGGATGGTAGTTATAGCAACGAAGTGTACGTGGAGGCGGATGGGATTTTTATCAAACAGCATAATTTCAGCATAGATGAATCTGTTGCAAGAACGCTTTCTTCTCCCGGGGCAGGCGCCCTGGTAGACGCTGCGGAATTTGACCGTTCAGGCGTATACCTTGTTAAACAAAATGGTCTTATCAAACTTTCTAAAATCAATGGTCCTGGCGGGGCAGAAGAATTCAGGATAATTAAAGGAATGCTGCCGGCCGAACCTGCTGCAATTAAGGCAGTAGTTGTAAGCCCGGACGCCAGGGAAATAAGGTTTATCAGGCCGGGCGTTCTTGAAATTCCGGGTGTTACTGCATTAGACCCTGCGCGCCGTGAGGTACTGGATTTTGTGATGAAGAAAAGCAGCGATCCCAACTGGCTCAGTGTATTTGAAACTTTACCCGCAATTGTAGCAGAGGACATCAGGGTAATAAAGCTTATCAGTAATGAGAATCATGGTTTGGCAAGATCTTACTATAAATTAAAGGCACTGAGAAACCTTGATGAAAATACGGCTGTCGCAGACCTGCAATCTTTTTCTGCACAACCACAGGTGCTCATTAAAAAAGGGAATGGCCAACCTGAAATAAGAACTTTCGACATGAATCTTCGTGTTGGTGAAACATTTGAGGAGATAAAAAAATGTACCTCACAGCAGATGGCAGCTATACATATGATGACCTGCTGCGTAATACAAAACCTTATGCGGATTTGATAGGCCAGGTTTGCAACGCCACAACGGCCAAAAAAATAATAACGATGGAACCTGCCGGTATTAACAGCGAGCTTATTAAGCGGCTGCATAATATCAGCCCGGAAAAAATAATTTTCAAAGATCAGCCCGATGTGGCAGCCAGCGTAAGCAACACCAATAAGCGTATCTCTGTTAATTTTCAAAAGTCAGCCCTGCTTTTAACAGCCCTGCCCGGCCGGGAATTACCCGCCGTAAATACGCTGGTGGATTCATTGCAACAATACGGAATGAAACTGGTGGCCGGTTTAACCGGTGCGTTTTTTCTGAAAATGTTGAAAGATTCCACTCTTACCCAGTTAAATCTCGTTGTACGCGGCAATAAGTATGGACTGGTATTCGCCGATACCTTTCTCAGCTACCGCTCCCTGAAATACCAGTTACAGAATGCTTACGGCTACCCCAGGAAAGAGTATATCTATATTATTTCCAATGTTGCGGATACCCTGGAGACCATAATGGCAGGCTCACCTTTATTTTCCAGGGTAATTACTTCTGCATTTACAGCCAGCAACCGGGAAAGCTTTGAAACTGCCTGCAGTCACATGAAACTGCTCTATGCAAAAGCGTATCATGAACAACTGACCATTCCGCTGGCTGACTGGAAAAAAATGGAAGAAACGGGCGTAGACCTGGCAGCTGCCCTGGGCGGGCTTACTAAAAAAACACGGAACCAGGTGCTGGTAAAAACAGGTAAACTGTCTGAAAACGATATTAGAAATATACCGGCAATTTTATGGGATTACTTTAACGATAAGTTTGGCCGCGAAGGCACGCCCTACAAACCAAAAAACCTGGATAATCTTTTTCGCGATGTGCAGACAGAAAAACTCCTT
Organism: Chitinophagaceae bacterium; assembly: GCA_031424135.1. GTDB lineage: Bacteria > Bacteroidota > Bacteroidia > Chitinophagales > Chitinophagaceae > JACMLD01. The sequence continues at coordinate 558 of JANPGT010000961.1, read as the reverse complement.
GAGCTTAAAGCAAGCCCGGCAAAATTAAGACCCGAATATTTTTTACGATCGATCCCTGTATTGAAAGCAGCTAACAAATCCAGAACCTGTACAAGCACCTGTTGAGATATGGAAACTGCAAGCAGGCTCAGTGACATACCGGTTCCGCCTGAAAGGGTTATATTACTCAATACAATCCCCCTGACAAAAGCCCGGTTTGAGGCAGAAAAGAAGGACCATTTTGTTAAGTTTTGGCATCGCAGGAGCGATTTTTTGAACACACAGTTTCCCGCCGCGATGGGCTGGGAACTTTATCAGTCAGCAATTGTATTACCCGTGCTGGCCGAATTGTATGCCATCAGCAAAAACGCGCGTTCGGTCATTGACTACGATGTAGGCTTTAATGAGTTCAGGAAAGCAGCAGGGGGTGGCCAGTTTGACGTAATATTCCTGGTGGCACACCATATTGAGCCTGCCGATGCCATTGAATTTGCCGGAAGGGATATTCCATTGTCTGAGATGGCTGCGTTTTTGAGCAAGCAACTACCGGGAAAAAGAAAGCTGGACATCAACTTTATC
>JANPGT010000960.1:0-5813 GCA_031424135.1 Chitinophagaceae bacterium | reverse complement strand
GTTTGGATGCATAAGTGCCCTGGAAACCAAATCCCAGCTGGTGGAAGCCGTCTTCGTCCAAGCCTTTATGATAAGAAGTAGAAAGAGAAATATAATTACTGTTTAAAATGCCGTTGGCGGTTCTATCCGTCATGGCCATCAATCCCACGCCCCATACATCATTAGGGTTAATGCGGTTGGTCAGCAATGGTGCGTCTAAAGAAAGGGTAGAGGTAACAAAGGCCTTACTGATGGCGGGCCATTGGTCGCGGTAATTGCCGGCTGCCCTGAAAACACCATCGAATTTACCGGTCAGCGCCGGATTTAAAGTGAGGGGAGAGGAGAAAAACTGCGAGAAATGCGGATCCTGCGCCTGCAATTGCGTTTTCACAAGGAGCGCCAGGCTCATCAGCAGTACTATTCTCTTCATGTAAGTAATTATGTCCGTACAAAATACAAACAATTATAAGAGTTGCAAACTTAAAATTCCGCTGCGTGGAGGAAAGTTCTTAGTTCTTAGTTTTTAATTTCCAGTTCCTTATGCGAAACCGTATTTTGGCACTTGGGCAGGCCCACTGGCTTAGCAACGGAAAACAGGCAAAAAAGCGAAATGGTTGTGATAAAGGCCCGTTTGATGGGCGGATAAACTGAGAACTACATCTGCACCTTGGTGCCAAACGCCAAATCCCCGGCGTCTCCCAATCCGGGAACAATATAGCCTTTGGCGGTCAGTTCATCGTCAATAGCGCCGCACCAAACGCTGCAGTTGGGTTCGCTGCGCAGTACGTATTCAATGCCCACCGTACAGGCGATGGCGGCTACCACGTAAATTTTTGAAGGATGGCCTTCTTCACGCAGGAATTGTATGGTCTTCACCAGCGAAGAACCGGTGGCCAGCATAGGGTCTGAAACAATCACCACCCTGTTTTCCAGTTCGGGACAGGAAACATAGTCCAGGCTGATTTCAAAACTGCCGTCTTTATTATGTTTGCGGTAAGCTGAGATAAAAGCGTTGTCAGCCTTGTCGAAATAATTTAATAAGCCGTTGTGCAGTGGCAGGCCGGCCCTCAGGATAGTTGCCAGTACGGGTTGCTCTTTCAATACTTTGCAATTGGAAATACCCAGGGGCGTCTGGATCTCTTTTTCTACATAAGCCAGTTCCTTGCTGATTTCGAAAGCCGCCACTTCTCCAATACGTTCCAGGTTACGGCGGAAGCGCATCCTGTCGCCCTGCACTTCTGTATTCCTGAGTTCACCTACCCAATCGCTCAATAAAGAATATTGCTGGCTCAGATTAACAACCATGATACGCGGTTTAGTGTTAGAAAATACGACCCTGAAAAAATAAGCATTCGACCAGCCGGCAGTTTAATTTGGGCTTGTTTGATCCGGCTATCAATAATCCTCCCAATCTTTGTAATTGGTAATTTAATACGGCAAATCTAATTGACGCGGCCGGAAATCTAAAATCAAATATCAGCATGGTATACAAGGCTATTGGCTTAATGAGCGGCAGCTCGCTGGATGGACTGGATATTGCTTACGTCTACCTGCATGAAACGGCAGGCAAATGGACTTATGAAATTGTGCATTCCCAGTGCAGGCCCTATCCGGCGGAATGGGCAGCAAAACTCAGTAATGCGGTGTCGCTTTCTGCTATTGATTACCAGTTGCTGCACACGGCGTACGGTCATTTTACCGGGCAGGCAGTAAACCATTTTATTGAGGAAAATCAACTGCATCACCAGGTGCACCTGGTGGCTTCTCATGGACATACCACTTTTCACTTACCGCAGCTGCAAATGACAGGTCAATTGGGCGATGGCGCGGCTATAGCCGCCACAACCGGACTGCCCGTGGTAAGCGATTTAAGGGCTATGGATATTGCTTTTGGTGGCCAGGGAGCACCCATAGTGCCCATCGGAGAAAAACTATTGCTGGCAGATTACAGCCTGTTCCTGAACCTGGGCGGCATTGCCAATCTTTCTTTCAACCTGCCCGGCAAATACATTGCTTTTGACGTATGCCCTGCCAACCGGGTATTGAATCTGCTGGTGGCGCCCACCGGTAAAGCATATGATGAAGGTGGACAACTGGCAGCTGCCGGCCGGCTAAATAACAATTTACTGGAACAGCTGAACCTGCTGGAGTACTACGGGCAGGCCTATCCCAAATCGCTGGCCAACGTTTTTGGCACGGCCACAGTATACCCGCTGGTGCAGCAATATGCATTGTCTGCTGCTGATGCACTGCATACCTATGTGCTGCATGTGGCGGCACAAATAAAACGTTCTGTACTGGCCGTGGTGGCAGATGCCGGGTTTACCAGCCAGGGCGCCAAAATGCTGGTTACAGGTGGCGGCGCTTTCAATACATTTATGGTAGAAAGTATACGGCAGCAACTGGCATCCACAGGTATTGAAGTGATAGTACCCGACAAGCAGCTGGTGAATTATAAAGAAGCGCTGGTAATGGCACTCATTGGTGTATTGCGCTGGCGCGAGGAATACAATGTACTTGCATCGGTTACCGGCGCGGCGCGCAATTCTATCAACGGGGCGCTGTGGCTGGGGGGAGAAGCGTAGTAGTTTTTTGTTTGCAGTTCATCGTTTTTAGTTCCTTTGCCCGGCAAAGTTTTGAGTTGTAAGTATTAAGTGTCGGTCACTGCCCGCTATATTTTGCATTTTAACTTTTTACCTTTTGAATTGTTTGTTATGAAAAAAAGAACCTTTATTAAATTATCTTCCGCACTCATGAGTGCCCCCATCTTCTCACCATTAATAAAATTTATGCCGGGCGAAAAACTTAAAAACTGGGCGGGTAATCTTGAGTACAGTACAGACAGGCTGTATGCGCCGGAATCAATGCGGCAGGTAGCAGCGATCGTAAAAAAATACCCCAAAATAAAGGCGCTGGGTACCCGTCATTGTTTCAATACCATTGCAGACAGCAAAGACAATTTTATTTCGCTGAAGCAGCTGAACAAAGTGGTAGCCATTGACGAAGTGGCGCATACTGTAACTATTGAAGCTGGTATGAATTACGGGCAACTTTGCCCCCTGCTGGAGGAGAAGGGTTTTGCGCTGCACAACCTGGCTTCACTGCCGCATATCTCCGTGGCGGGCGCCTGCACTACTGCCACCCATGGTTCTGGTGTTAAAAACGGTAACCTGGCCACTGCAGTAGCGGCCATTGAATTTGTAACAGCGGCCGGAGAAACAGTTACACTTCGCCGTGATACAGATGGCGAAAAATTTAATGCAGCTGTGGTGGGGCTGGGCGGTATAGGTGTTATCACAAAAATTACGCTGGATATACAACCCAGTTTCCAGGTGCGGCAGTATGTGTTTCAGCATTTGCCCATGGCGCAATTAGACAGTCATTTTGAAGAAATTATGTCGGCCGGTTACAGCGTCAGTCTTTTTACAGACTGGCAATCGGATACCATTAATGAAGTTTGGATTAAAACAAAAATGGCAGCAGGAAGCGATGGCGTTATTGGCGCTGATTTTTTTGGTGCTGAAGCCGCCACCCAACACATGCATCCTATTGCCGGTACACCGGCAGAAAATTGCACAGCGCAAATGGGGGTACCGGGTGCCTGGTTTCAGCGTCTGCCGCATTTTAAAATGGGTTTTACGCCCAGCAGCGGTGTAGAATTGCAATCAGAGTTTTTTGTGCCGCGCCAGCATGCGGTGGCCGCGATAAAAACAGTCGCTAAACTGGGTAAACAAACTGGCCCGCATCTTTTTATCTCAGAGATACGCACTATAGCAGCAGATAACTACTGGATGAGCCCCTGTTACCAACTAGACTCGGTAGCCATTCATTTTACCTGGAAGCAGGAATGGCCTGCGGTACAAAAATTGTTACCGCTGATAGAGGCAGCGCTGGCGCCGTTTAATGCCAGGCCGCATTGGGGCAAACTGTTTACCATGTCTCCTGCCCACCTGGCATCGCTCTATGAGAAATTACCCGCCTTCCGGCAAATGCTGAAAACGTATGATCCTACCGGTAAATTCAGGAACGCATTTTTAGATAAGTATGTGTATATGGGGTAGCCGGCAGTAGCGTTTTGGGCGGCAGTAGCGTTTTGGGCGGCAGTCTTGCTACGCTCAGTTCAAGGAAATAGCATTGGGGAACTTACGGTTTCTCTGTAAACTGCGGGCTGATAGCGGGCTTGTTTTATGCAGAGTCCTTGAGATCGCCGCGCCCCCGCGATGGTAAACCCGGCTTGAGGTTTTTATCAAAATCGTTATTAAGTCAAAAGGAAGCTGGTTGTTGGTGAAAACACCACAACGGCGGTAAAAATCCATTTACCGAAAGCCTTTTCCAGTTTGCCGAAGCCAAGAACCAATATCGTAGCAAAAGCCCACTCACTACTTACTGTTCCGTTTTTCTCTTAAACTCCTCTGCTACAGCCCTGGAAATATATCCGGATATCCAGCCTACATAGGCGTATTTGGAGAAGTAAAAACGTTTGGCCGGTTGTGTGGTATTCAGTTCTTTCATCAGCCCTTCTGTCCATATAGCACCTGCCAGCAACGATTCCTGGTCATAGGTGTTTTGCGCCCGGCTAATGGTTTTTTTAGCATCCAGCAGCAGGGTTTCATTGGTGATATTTGAGATATCAGGCTGTATGGCTTTTGCATAATTGCTGACCAGCATATAACGGAAACGGCGGACATCCTCCGGCGTCAGTTCTACATAATTGTCGTCTACTTTCTCCGGGTGAAGGTAGGTGGCAATGCACCATACTATACCGCCACCCAGGTAGGTGGCACTGCGGTTTCTCAGTCCTGCCCTGCGCCCAAGTTCATCGCGTACAATGCGCGACAGGCTATCTTTAAAAATATTGTCTGCCAGCCTGGCAAAATCAAGTATGCCGGCTGGATTTTTACTTTTTACCAAAGACACAAAACTCTTGGTGCCTACCGGTAAAAATACCGCGTCAAACGACTGTGAAGCATCCATAAAATACCCGCCATTGGTTTTATTGCTGCCCACATCAATCAGGCTGGTAGTATAACGGCGTTTAGGTGGCACCGTTCCCAATACAGCCAGCTCAGCTTCTTCCGCAGAACTAACAGATTTAATAGAGAAACTTGGGGGCACGCCCGCCGGGGTAATACTTTTTATAAAATCGGTTGTCTTGTCTTTTTTATCCAGCTCTGCTTTCAGACCACTGCTGATAACTGCATAGATCCTGTCTGCAGTAACGCCATACCTGCTTTTGGCAAGCTCCATAAATTTCTTTACAGCTTCAGCAGTTTCCAGCTGCGACTGCGGCGTCAGTGCTGCCGGTTCAGGGTTTACAGAGGTATCAGACTTCAATATATATTCCACTTCGCCGCTGCTGTTCAGCTGTATGCTAAGAATACTCAGTTTAATGCCTTTCGAGCCAATTTCGATACCTGCATAGGACTCTTCTTTTCCTTCTGCACCGGTAAGTAACTGTTCCAGGGCTTTCTCGCTCAACGACATCTTTAACTGACGGTAAATGGCCAGCGCCTTATTAAAATACCGGGCGGCGTCTTCCGGTTTGTCCTGGTCTTTGAATAAAAGACCCAGGTTCTCGTAGGCGGCCGCTTCCCAGTACCTGTCGCCCTGTACGGTAATTATCTGTAAACCCTGGCGCAGGTATTTTTCACTCAGGTCATACTGCTGTGCTTCACGCAATGTATTGCCCAGTTTTAAATAGCGGAGGGCGTTATTTATTTTCCTGTAGTAGTCCTGTGCACCGGCATGGTTTATGAAAAGAAGGCCGATGAGAAAGAGGAGGATACATTTTTTCATTTGAAAGCGGTCGGTTTAGGTAGTTGTGTATTGATTGT
>JANPGT010000959.1:0-6221 GCA_031424135.1 Chitinophagaceae bacterium | reverse complement strand
AGTTAACCCAATTAAACCAGGACATGGCTGTACAGCATTGGCAGTTTCAGTTATTATTGTCTTCTGCCGGTGTATTTGTTCCTGCTGCTACTGATTATAAAATGCAACTGCCTGCACTGGCAGACACGGCTTCTCTTAAAGAACATATTACCCTGAAATCTATACAGCAGCAGCAGCAAATTGCAGCGGCAGGGCTGAAGTTAGAGAGAAGCAGGCTATTGCCCGATTTTTCTGTGGGCTATTCAAATACCAGCATAAAAGGTACAGGTGCCGACAATAAAGTATACGGGGCGGGCAACCGCTTCAGCGCTGTACAGCTGGGCATTGGTATTCCTATTTTCGCCAGGGCGCAGAAGGAGAAAATCAACAGCACCCGTTTCAGCAGCCGTATTGCTGAAAATAATTATGTGCTGGGATTGAAAACCCTGCAATCAGACTACCAGGTGGCAATGGCTGAGTACAATAAATACCGGGAAACTGTTCAATATTTTGAAAACAGCGGGCTGAAAAATGCGGCGCTTATTACCAGCACTGCCAGCCAGCAACTGGCCAACGGCAGTATTAATTACCTTGAATGGGTGCAGGTGATCAACCAGGCCATCACAGTAAAAAGCGACTACATAGAAGCAGTTAAAAATCTTAATGACAGCATCATACTGCTCCACTATTTTACCAATAAATAATTTTTAATACATGAAACAGTTCACAGTTTTAACAGCCATCATTTTCTTATTGGCGGCATGCGGCAACAAAAAGGCTGCGGAAGCCGAAGGGTTGCCCGATGCGGTTGCAGACAGTGTTATTACGCTTACAGCTGAGCAGGTAAAAAATGCCGGAATTGTTATGGGTAAACCCGAAACACAAGAGATTTCTTCCATACTGCGCGTGAACGGCAAAATTGACGTACCGCCGCAGAATATGGTGTCCATCAGTGTGCCGCTGGGCGGCTACCTGAAGACCACCAAGCTGTTGCCGGGCATGCATGTGAGTAAAGGGGAAGCAATTGCTGTGATTGAAGACCAGCAGTATATACAGCTGCAGCAGGACTACCTGACAGCGCAGGCAAAAATTGGTTTTTTGGAAAATGAGTACAAACGCCAGCAGTCTTTAAACCAGAGCCAGGCAAGCAGCGATAAAGTATACCAACAGGCGGAGGCAGACTACAAAACACAGCGCATACTGATAACTTCCCTGGCGCAGAAATTACAGCTGGCAGGTATTAACACAGCCAGGCTGAATGAAAGCAATATTTCGCGCAGCATTAATATTTATTCACCCATTAATGGCTATGTTTCCAAAGTGAATGTTAACATTGGTAAATACGTGTCTTCTACTGATGTATTGTTTGAACTGATAAACCCGCTGGACATTCACCTGGCATTAAAAGTATTTGAACGGGACTTAGGCAAATTATTTATCGGGCAGAAGCTGATGGCGTACACCAATAATGAACCGGGCAGAAAACACCTGTGCGAAGTACTGCTCATTGGAAAAGATCTTTCTGCGGAAGGCAATACCGACGTGCATTGTCATTTTGAGGAATATGATAAGACATTGGTACCCGGCACGTATATGAATGCGGAAATTGAAGTGAAGAATAAAAACGCAACGGTGGTGCCGGAGCAGGCTGTAGTCGGTTATGAAAATAAGCAATACATCTTTCTGGCAAGTGGTGCAAACCGCTTTGCTATGACAGAGATAACTACCGGGGAAACAGAGAACGGCTTTATGGAAATACTGGTTGATGCCAAACTGGCAAAACAAGACGTGGTGGTAAAAGGTGCCTATTCTTTATTGATGAGCCTGAAGAATAAATCAGGCGATTAATTATCTCATAAATGATTGTTATGAAACATACAGAAAGCCATTTAAAAAGTTCTGCATTTATTACAGATATGGTTATTGGGATGAGCGACGGTCTTACGGTGCCTTTTGCCCTTGCTGCCGGGTTAAGTGGTGCAGTAAGTGACAATGGTATTGTAATTACCGCGGGCATCGCAGAAATAGTAGCGGGTTGTATTGCCATGGGTTTGGGTGGCTACCTGGCAGGAAAAACGGAGCAGGAGCATTATGAAAGTGAATTGAAAAGAGAATATAGCGAAGTGGAGACAGTTCCTGAAAAGGAAATGCAGGAGGTGCGTGAGGTGTTTGCTGAGTACGGCATCAGCGCTGCCGGGCAGAAGGTATTGGCAGAAGAGTTGGCCACAGACAGAACCAAGTGGGTAAATTTCATGATGAAGTTTGAGTTGGGACTGGAAAAACCCAATCCCGCCAGGGCCAGGAATTCTGCATTAACTATAGGGATTGCCTATTTCATCGGTGGCCTGCTGCCTTTATCAGCCTATTTTTTCACGTCTCATCCGCAGCAGGGTTTACTGCTGTCTGCCACTATCACTACCCTTTGTTTATTTGTTTTTGGTTATTTTAAAAGCAAGGTTACCGGTCAGCCGCCATTGAAAGGCGCCTTTAAAGTAACCATGATTGGTTTAATAGCTGCAGGCGCTGCGTTTGGGATTGCGAAGTTGGTGGGGTAATGCGCAAGGGGTGGATACTAAATTTTTTTCATGTATTGTAAGTGTCCGTACAAAAACACATTATACAACGCACATGTTAATAAGACCGGCAAACACCGATATTTATCCTTGTTTGCCGGTCTTACAGTTTATTTACCTGTTGTTTTTAAGCGGTATAGCCGAACGTGATTAGGGCCTACGGTTCTCAGGCATTTCCTGACAGCCGGGTTATTTTAATTACTTTTATCCTAAATGAAAATGATGCTCAAAATAGTGCAGTATAAATTGCTTACCAGTATTACGCCTGCCGGGCTGAGCAGCCTGGTAAACGCACATATTGAAGAGGGCTGGCAACCTTTTGGCAACGCCATTGTGGGTAAAGCACTTAATACTTCTGTGAACCCCGACACCAAAATTGCCCCTTTTGAAATTAACTGCGTGGCGCAACCGGTGGTAAAATACGAATCAGTTGGCGGATAACAACAAGCCTGGTGCCGGTATTGAAACACCATGTTGTAAACATACTTTCTTTTGGGTAAGCAATTGCTGCAACGCGGATGGCAGTAATGCCGGGCGCCTGTGTTTACACCTGCAAATGCGGGCCTTATAAAATTTGGAAGCTTTTATTATTAATTATATTGACATTGCATTAGCGGTTAAATTTGAACCAGGAAAATGTCTATATGAAGTCAAGGATTGCTGCTTGTTTACTACTGCTTATTACTGCATTCGTTTTTGTGGTGAATAGCTGCCAATCGCATGATGCAAACCATCAGCAGGCGAAGTTAAAAAAAGAACCAGAAGACCTGGGCAGCATCGATGCGCTGCCGGATACCTGCAAACATCCGGCCGCCAATCCTTCCAGTAAAGAAAAGATAGAACTTGGCAGGCTGCTGTTTTATGATCCCATTTTATCAGGGGGTAAAGATATTGCCTGCGCCACCTGTCACCACCCTGAATTCAGGTATGCAGAAAGCCTGGAAATTTCCATTGGCGTAAATGGCAAAGGGCTCGGCGAACACCGGGTATTTAACCAGCGCAATGATATTCCCTTTACAAAACGCAATTCACAATCACTGTTAAATACTGCTTTTAATGGCATTGATGTAAACGGCAATTATTCTCCGGAAAAAGCACCCATGTTCTGGGATCTGAGGGCAGAAGGGCTGGAGCAGCAGGCGTTGATGCCTGTAAAAGCTTTTGAAGAGATGCGGGGTCATGGGTTTGATGAAAACAATATCGAAAATGAAGTGGTGGACAGGATTAATCGTATTGCTGCATACCGTAAGCTGTTTAAGAAAGCATTTCCCGGTGCTGAAGCCATCAGTATATATCATATCAGCAAGGCCCTGGCAAGTTTTCAACGTTCGCTGCTGGCCAATAATTCCCGCTTTGACAAATATATGCGGGGCGACAGGTCAGCCATGTCTGAAAGAGAAGTGGAAGGGATGGCATTGTTTATTAAGACCGGTTGTGCCAGATGCCATAGCGGGCCTATGTTATCCGATTTTAAAACACATGTAATGGGGGTTGCAGACAATGAAAAGCTGGCGGCGTCTGATTCCGGTTACCAAAAAACCTATGCCTTTCGCACACCTTCGCTCAGGAACCTTCGCTATACAAGGCCTTATATGCACAGCGGAAAAATGCAGACCCTTGAAAACGTACTCGGGTTTTACGAAGACCTGCAGGGCAAAGATCTTCCCAATAAAAACGTGCAGCGTTCTATGCTGGATCCACTGGCCTTACGGCTGAAGGTGGACTTCAAAAATATCAATCCAATAATAGAATTCCTGGGTACACTGAATGACGACAATTTTGACCGGAGAATCCCCGGGTCGGTACCAAGTGGCTTACCGGTAGGAGGCAAAATTAAGTAGCCTGTACCGCAGATGCCCACAGTTCCGGTGGCGGGCCGCGCACTACCAATATTTTGACTGAGAATACCAACACTATGGTCAGCGCAGCGGAAGCCTCACTCCAATAGTTTCCATGCCGCGCTTAATCCGGAGCCAGTAAAAAATCTTGAAATGTGCGTTTGCAGTTACAAAAATAAATAAACGGGAAGATTAAAATTGTAAGGGCCGCGTGCAACGGAGATAACAATTATAAAGTATTTTGCAGACAGCTGTTAAACGACAGCTGTCTGTCTTTTTCTTCTAACCCGTAATAAACCCAGTAGTATATGATGAAATATGCCTGCACTGTCTGCATGCTCACTGTCTTATTTACCGTCTCCATTGCCCAGGTTGGCAGGCGCGCCCTGCGGCCCGGCGATATTTATCGGTTACAAACCACGGGCGATGCAAATGTTTCACCAGATGGCCAATGGATAGCCTACACCGTTAGTACCATTGATTCGGCAAAGGACAAAAGAAATGCAGATATCTGGATGGTGAGCTGGGACGGCACACAAACAGTACAGCTCACCAGCAGCCCGGATAATGAAACCAGTCCGCGGTGGAGCCCGGATGGGAAATACATTTCGTTTATTGCAGCCCGGCTGGGAGGCACTGCACAGGTTTGGCTGCTGGACCGGAGAGGCGGCGAAGCTGGTAAACTGACAGATGTAAAAGCAGATCTGTCCGGCTATAGCTGGAGCCCCGACAGTAAAAAATTATTGCTGGTAATGAAGGATGCAAAGGATACCGCTAAAAACAAACCGCCGCAACCTTATATTATTAATAAGTTCAGGTTTAAGCAGGATGTGAGCGGCTACCAGTACGATACCAGCAGAACGCATTTATATATTCTTGAGATAGCTTCAAAGAAAATACAGCCATTAACCAATGGTATTTATAACGAAAGCAATCCCAAATGGAGTCCCGATGGAAGCAGGATTGCTTTTGTAAGCAACCGTACAGAAGATCCGGACAAAAATGAAAATACTGATATCTGGCTTATTGATACTGCAAAAGGAGCGGTGGCCACCAGGTTAACCTCCTGGGCGGGCAGCGACAATGATCCGCAATGGAGCCCCGATGGAAGAAGTATTGCCTATACACGCAGCTCCAGCAATGCAGTGTATGAAATGTATGACCACGCAGAACTGTGTATAATAAACGTGGCTGGCGGAGAGCCGGCAGTATTGTCTCATGCTTTGGATCGGCCGGTAAGTAATCCAAGATGGGCGGCAGATGGCAAATCTATTTTGGCCCTGGTTACGGATGACCGCCAGCGTTATGTAGCAGCGTTTGGCATAGAAGATCATAGTATAAAAACAATTGCGGGTGGCGACAGAAGTTTTACAACCCTGGAACCCAATGCCAGCAGGGGATGGGTGGTGCTGATGGCTGAGCCACAGTTGCCCGCAGAACTGTATGCAGTAGAAGGAAGCAGTATAAGAAGAATAACTACCCTGCAAAGCAAATTTGTAGATTCTTTGGCATTGGCTACAGTAGAAAAATTTACTTCTGTAAGTAAGGATGGTACTCTTGTTTCAGGGCTGGTGTATTACCCGGCTGGTATGCCCAAAGAAAAAATGCCCCTGCTGTTTTATATTCATGGAGGGCCGGTGGGGCAGGACGAGCTGGGCTTTGATCTTACGCGGCAGATGTTTGCTGCACATGGATATGCAGTGGCTGCTGTAAACTACCGCGGCAGCAACGGACGTGGTATCGCTTTTTCAAGAGCTATTTCCGGCGATTGGGGCAATAAAGAAGTGCAGGATATATTGGGTGCAGCAGATTATCTCGTAAAAAAAGGCAT
>JANPGT010000958.1:0-1537 GCA_031424135.1 Chitinophagaceae bacterium | reverse complement strand
GGCAATTAATTCCCAGTGTGAACCTGCAGAATCCAGGTGCGCAATCCATCCGCCGTGGGTATTTACGGTGTTATCATGACCGTTAGGATCGCGTATCAGCGGCAGCAGGTTGTCTATTTCCCAGGAAGCAGGAGGTGCTTTATAGGCATCCATTTTAGGTATCCGGGTAAAATTTCCGGCAATTACATAGATGGATTGCTGATCCGGTGACAAAACAATGCTGTGCGGGCCATGCTCACCATTTCCATCCAGTGATTTCAGCAGGGTAATTTTATCGTATTGATCATCTCCATTGGTATCCTGTAAACGGTACAATCCGCTGTGCTGCGATTTGGCAGTGTCTCCTTCATCATTTACCATTACATATAAACTGTTAAAAGCATACAGCAGCCCATGGGCAAAACCCATTTTCGTGGTGCCGGTATCACCGGTGACTTTTACCTCCAGTTTTTCAACTTTTATTTTTTCGGTACTGGTATCAGCACCTACAGCCGGAATAACCAGCCGGTATAGATTACCGTACTGATCCGACGCAATCATACGTCCCTTGTTATCAAAGGTCATGGCTACCCAGGAGCCCTGGTCGTTCATTCCCGGGCTGTACAGGTAATCTGCATGAAAACCTTCAGGCAATTTCAATTCGGCAATTTTGGAATTTACAGCAGGCGTAACCGCCGTGTCTTTGTTATTTTTACAGGCAAACAACAGCACCGACAAAACAAAAAGAGATAAACTAAGTACAGGCTTGTACATCCTCATGATATTTCTTTTATTTTATGAACCAATAGATGAATAAAAATAATCAGCGGATAAAGTGCAGGCTTTTATCAAAGGGCGGATGGGTAAGCCAAATAAAGATAAGCAATGGAATTGTTTAATAAAATGTTTACGCAGCAATTGAAATACAAAACGCCTCTTTATTGCTGTGTAAAATGTACAACCACCAAAGCATCCTGCTCCGTCCTGCCCATTTCCGATTATATTTTCAACTATACCCGGCCGTTCTACTCTCCGTTTCCTTCATTAAAAAAAACGCACAGGCCATCTTTCCCGGCCACTATGATGTCTTTTCTGCCAGTATGCCGCAAATCTGCAATGGCAAAAAATACACCGGTCCCTTTTCCTTCACCAAAGGAACCGTAACTGATTACATTTTTTGTAAACGACTCACCATTCCATTTAAAATAATACAGGGCGGGGTAATCGTTATCGCCGGCATTGTTGCCATTGTGTGCGCGGTAACGTTTACCGGTTACCAGTTCCATTTCTCCGTCATTGTCTATATCTACCCAGGCCATGGTATGGTATTGTGCATGAAATGGATCGATGGCATGCCTTGTAAACTGCATTTTACCCGCCTGCTTTTTTTGTTCGTACCAATCCAGTCCGTACCCATGCGCCTGCCCTACAATTAAATCATTTAATCCATCTTTATTTACGTCGGCAGTTGCAGCATGAGGACCTTCTCTTGAAAGCATGCGTGGAATATTTCTTTCGGTATAAAAATCGATGACATCATTCTCCACATGCTTTTCAA
>JANPGT010000957.1:0-1640 GCA_031424135.1 Chitinophagaceae bacterium | reverse complement strand
ACAGATGTGGCTACAATGGATCACCATGCAACCGCGATGCAGTAAATGAAAACTTTATCAAGGCACTTCAGCCCCGTGTTTGGATAGAACAGGTATGGACAGCCGATCACCCGGGGCATGAAGTATTGATAAGAATCATGTCTAAATTATATGAAGGCCCGCGTGATCTTTTTGCCACCAATATGATGGAAGCCAATAAACTGGTTATTGGAGGACTGATAGACCAGGCCTATAAAAGCACCCAGGGACATATACTGGTGCGGGTAATGCCCGGAGGAAAAAATTATTATATCATCATACTGGATGATGCCGGTACCAGCAGGCAGGTAAAAGCAGTTTTCGGCCCTTATGCAAAAAGATAAGCAGGCTTCTGCAGCTCTTCTATAATTGCTTACCTTCCAGCCTTAACCCTGCTGCACATGAATACGGTTTTAAAAACTTTGCTGTTCATTTTACACATAAGCGTACTGCTGCCGTCAGCTGCTTTTTGCCAGTTAGTCAACAGCCGTGCAAGCCATGCTTCGCCATTACTGCCGGAGATGGATAAACTGGCAGAAAAACTGGAAAGCAAAGTAATTACATGGCGGCGCGATTTTCACCAGCACCCTGAATTGGGCAACCGCGAGTTCCGCACTGCGGAAACGATAGCCGCGCATTTGAAATCACTGGGCATGCAGGTAGTTACCGGCGTTGGTAAAACGGGTGTAGTGGCTGTGCTGAAAGGCGGTTACCCCGGACCGGTAGTAGCGCTGCGGGCCGATATGGATGCCCTGCCCATTACAGAAATCAATGATCTGCCGTTTAAATCGAACGCTACCACCAGCTACAACGGCAAAACCACCGGTGTAATGCATGCCTGCGGTCACGATACGCACATAGCCATGCTGATGGGGGCTGCAGAAATACTGGCTGCTGTAAAAAAAGATCTGAAAGGCTCAATAAAATTCATTTTTCAGCCCTGCGAAGAAGGACCACCTGCCGGGGAAGAAGGCGGTGCGCAGCTGATGATAAAAGAAGCTGTACTGCAAAATCCTGCACCAGACGTCATATTCGGCCAGCACATTTCTTCCGGCAACGCAGTGGGCGTTTTCACTTACCGCCCGGGCAGTGTGAACGCAGAGAATGATATTTTCCGCATCACCATAAAAGGTAAACAATCGCATGGCGCGGCGCCCTGGCAATCTGTAGATCCTATTGTAACAGGTGCACAGATAGTGATGGCCCTGCAAACCATTGTAAGCCGCAATATGCCGCTCACCAGCAATGCGGCGGTGGTAACAATAGGCGCTTTCAATGCCGGCAACCGGGAAAATATTATACCCGAAGAAGCCGTAATGATTGGTACCGTACGCACACTGGACACCGCCATGCGCAATACCATTCACCGGCGTATTCATGAAATAGTTGAAAACATTGCAGCCAGCGCGGGCGCCACGGCAAAAGTGCAGATAAGCATGGAAGATGCCATGCTGGTAAACAACGAATCATTAACAGCGGAAATCCTGCCCACACTGCAAACGCTTGCGGGCAAACAACATACACAGCTGGTACGTGCAGAAATGGGTGCCGAAGATTTTGCCTACTTCGCGCAAAAAATACCCGGCTTTTATTTTAGTACCGGCGCACGGCCAAAAGACAAA
>JANPGT010000956.1:0-2671 GCA_031424135.1 Chitinophagaceae bacterium | reverse complement strand
ACCGTAATGGTTTCATACGTGGTAGTGGTTAGGCTGGCGCCGGAGGCAGATACAAAACCGCTGGGCAGCGCCGGTGCGGGGGTTGCAGTGCCGTAATTAACGGGTTTACTAACGGTATTGGATACCAGTTTTTGAAGCGTAGGATCTGCATTTACAGCGGCTACCGCGTTAAATGCAATCAGCGGTGTAAGGGTAGCCTGTTGCGAAAAAGCAGTGGGTGAAACGGTAGCAGACAGGTAAGGACTTGCACTGATGGCTTTGGTAGAAAGATCCGCCGTTTGCGAACCGCTGGCGGCGCCGGCATATTGCAACGGCGCCTGTTGCACCTGTGCGTATTGGTTGGACCCCGACGACAATGTATAAGAACCTGTTTCTGATTTTTTAAAAGCCCAGGAAAGATGCCCGCTTACTGTATGATTTGCGTACTCCACAGAAATTCCCTTCCCGGGGGGCGGATTTATATCGTCATTAATACCCACTTCTTTATTGCCATAGGTAAACTGAATTACCTCGCTCTGGCCCTTGTTGCGGAAAGTTCCGTTGCCCAGCGGGTCCGCTGCTATCACCATCATAGCGTAAGAACGTCCTTCCTGCATTTGCGGTTGCTGTACCGAATACAGAAAAAATGGAGAGCCTCTCACCGTTGTTTCAAAAAACGGGGTAGCAGTGGAGAACATAGCATCATAAGGATTCCGCTTGTTAAATAATTCCACGATACGCAAAAGATATTCAGTAGAAGGTGGTGCCCCGGGAGGCGTTGTCCAGCGCAGCGAAAAATTTTGTATGCCATTGGCCAGCAATACCTGCTCATCAAAGGGATTCAGGATCATGGGCGGTTCCAGCAATGCCACCTGGAACAGGTTACTGCAGCCGATGGGATCTTCCTCAGAGAGCGGCCTGCGCGTAGCGGCATCTATAGCGCGTATACATAGCTGGTAAGTTCCCTCCGGCAGGCCCTGTTCGCCAAATACAGAAGACTTAATACTGGTATTGCCCGATACATATACCAGGTTATTGGCATCAAAAAGATAAGAAGCTTCTATAGCGTTCAGGGTTTTACTGCTTAAAGGGCCCAGTTCTATGGTGGCGGGCGGCAGGTAATTTTTGGAAGTGACTACCAGCACTCCATTGTCGCCGGTGAGCTTACCGGTTAAATACACATTCTGCGCAGCATTGGTAAGATTGGTTAGGGTAAGTGATACCAGGCCGGGCGTGCTGCTGAACTGGTATATTTTTGTGGGATAGTGTCCATCGGGCATCCGGTTTACCTGCACCCGCACGCTGATCTCCTGTTGTGCATACATCGGCTGGCTGAAAAGCATTAACAAGCCCCCCAGGAACAACAGCCATTTTTTTTGAGAAAAATTATTCAGCATACTATCTAAAATTTAAATTCATTCAACTTAAAAAAATACCAGCACCTGTTCACACACTACAATGAAAAGCCATACCCTATTTCAGCCCTTAGTTCTGAATAAGCGGGATAGATGGGGGTTGGATTATCGGGACGGCTATCCGTATAATAAGCCGTTACCCTGAACTGGTGCCGGTTGAAAAAACGGTAACGGCTCTGGAAAGCACCGGTAATGATCCTGCCTTTTTCATCGTTTCTTTTACTGAGCAGCCAGCCCCCGCTGGCCGATACATTGAGTTTATTTTTCAACCAGTTTTTTGAAAGCCCCAGGGTAACACCATCGTTGCCATCTTTCAGTGAGGGACTTTTTAACTGGGTATGATTGAAAGCAACATAGACCGAGGCCTGCTGCTGCATAAAGTTTACCTGGTAGTTCAGCAGGTAATTGTAAGAAGTGATGTCGCCGTTCAGGCTGTCTGCCCTTGCAGGATTTAATTCTTTTACCGTGCTGAGGTTGGCAGACAAAACAACACTGTGTGTCAGGACCGTACCAGGTATGGTGTAGCGCGGTGTAACTGACAGTTGTGCACTGGACTGCACCACTTTCAGGGAATCGGCAAAGCGGATGGTCTTCACCGTTTGGCTAACGGAATAGTTGCTGTAGTTACCGTCGATGCCCAGCCGTTCGGTAATATCGGCGCTCAGGTTGGCCGACCCGATGATCTTGTTGGCGCGGGCTCTCTTCTTACTGGCCAGGTCATCCCTTTGAACGCCAAAACTACCGCTGAAGCGCAGCTTTCTTTTTAACGCCATAAAGGAAGGTGCGATGGTGTAGTTTTCCAGGTCATTGTTAAGGAAATAAGCGCCCATGGACTGAAAGCCCGCATCCACATGGCGGTATTGGAGTTTCACAGAAAAATTTTTTAACTTATAGCGAAGGGCGGCATCTACCGCACCAAATAATTCAGTACCGGTACGCAGGGCGGCAAGACTGCTGAACGTCTTCACCCCTTTTTCAAAACTACTGTCCTGCAACCTGGGTGTATTTACATCATTGGTATACAGGCTTAGCGCGCCGTTACTTTCCAGTGTGAGGCGCCGCTGCCAGAAGCTAAAATGCATATTATACCCCGCCACGGTATTCTCTGCAGGTGCAATACCGGAAGAATCCATCAATCCTTTATTGATTTTTAAACTGGCCGGATCATCTTTTGCTTTCAATGCTATCAGGTCAAAATAATTATTTTCGGTACCATAGCCTACCCGGAAAGCCATGCCCGTTCTTTTATAGGTAAAATTGGAAAAATAAAGCCGCTG
>JANPGT010000955.1:0-4519 GCA_031424135.1 Chitinophagaceae bacterium | reverse complement strand
TATAAGAAAGCACGGTAGCAGCAGCACCGCTGAAGGTTGAATGCCCTGATATGTATGATGGGAAATTAGGTATACCGGTTAATGTTTTAATGGCAGGATTATTCTGCGTTGGGCGCGGGTTAAAATAAAAGTATTTTGTATCCCAGCAAACAATCGACGCATCCATCAGCGCCATATTCAGCAGGGCCATATTTCTTGCCCAGCGTACTTCACTGTAATTTTTTGTAACAAAATCTTCGGCAGCTATTGCATCCCAATGACCGGGCGGTGTATAGGTATTAACACCATCGGCCCAGAAATGAACAATGCGGTAACGCTCCCTGGTATCGTGCGTAGTGTAGTATAATGCTTCATCTGTTTCTGTGTTCATTTTTGAAGAACCCGTTAATGGCGGTGGACCGGGTCTTAGTGAAATTGCTGTCAATGAATCAAACAAAAATGCTTTCACTTTTCCAAACAAAGGCAGCATGGGCGGGCGCTTGGGAAATTCAAGACTGTACCAGGGTTTTTCACCCCTTGCTATACAGTCTGTTTCCATTTGTGTCCATTGTGCCTGGTTGCCAATAGCGGCGCCGGCCCTGTCTCCCCTGGCCCTGGTTACAAATTTTTGTGCTACTGCTTTGCCCAGGGCTTCACCTGCCTCAATATCGCTTCTTACATTGGCACCGGCCAGTATGCGGGCACGTTTATGTTCTTCCGCTTTCTGCTGAACAAAATCCTGGTCGCCGGGAAAAAGCAGCTTCAGCATTTCTACAGCAGCTCCTTCCACCACTGCATCCTCAGAAGGATAAGAAGGCAGATCTGATTTGGGTATAGATACACTCACCGTAGCGTCTACATTGTACGGCGCAGCGCGGTTATATAATTTTTTATAATAGTAGGCGGCTACCAGCGCATCATACTGTGCGGCGGCTACATAGCCATAGGCCCTGGCCGCGTAAGGCGGGTTAGAAAAAGGGAACTGCGGGTAGGCCAGCGGGTTATTAGCACTGGGGAAAGGATAGGTATTGTCTCCATTCTGGTAAGGCGGCAGGTTGTGTTTGGCTACCAGCTCGCGGAGTATCTCGTTCCAGCGCAGTACAGCACCTGCGCTCCAGTATTTTACAATGGCTTTTTCGTCGGCAGTAATATTGGCCTGCCAGCTTTTAATTTCGTTTACCTGGGCAATGTACTCAGGCGTGCCGGTAGCAATAGGCGCCGCTACTGCAAATTCTGTTGGTCCGGTCAGCAACACGGTTTTCCAGGCGCCTGCATCTGCATCTGTTTTAGATGGCTGCAATGGCGCCAAATCGTCGGTTCTGCCTTCTACTTTTTTGGAACAGGCAAATGGCAGCATCAGTGCAACAGCCGCTACCAGTATGCATGGAAACAATAACTTCTTCATCATAAATTATTTTTTTTCAGGAGTGTTGGTAGTATTTTTTTTATGCCCATGAAATGCCAGTATATAAAATAATCCGCCATTGAAGCTGGTAGCCTGTCCCACATTGCGTCCTGCAAGCGTGTAGCCGCCGCCGCCAATGAGTGATAAACCATCTACCGCTTTTACATTGTATTTTATACCAATACCGGCGGTAGTCATATTCATTTTATTGCTTGGAAAGGGCATATTGTTGCGTGTGATATCAAACCCGCCCAGGGTGGTCCAGTTGCCCAGCAAAGCCTCAGCAATCATCCTTTCTGTTCTGTACCCTACCCTCAGGTTGAATTGTGCTGCATCGGGCATGGATACTTTGTTAGTATAATGCATCTCTGTAGTATAATAAGCGGTGCGGTCAATCTTCACATTGCTTCTTATCACATAGCTTCCGGATACAGTGGCAAAAAAACTACCTACCTGGTAATCTGCCATGGCGCGCAGTGTAAGGTTGGTGCTGTGCAATCCTATGGACAGTGGCAGGTAATCGGCCACATAATTGGTAGTAGGGGTAGAAATTCCGCCGATGGTGTAGAGCGACAATGTACCCGGACCTACCTGTTTTTCAAAAGGCATCCACTTTACCCAGAGCGATACGTCCTGCACGCCTTTCTGGCCATGTAAAGTGCCGGCGCTGGCTTTTGTTTGTACGTAAGGGATACCAAACAGTACATTCAGTTTACTGCTGATACCGTAGTTGCCCATTATTGCAGCCATCTGCGTAGATACTGTGCCAAGATTCTGGTTATCCCTTTTTAAAGTACCCTCCCAGTAATTCTTCCAGCTGCTGTATCCATACATACCGCCCACACAAAAATTGTTTTTTGTCATCATAATAGCGTCCGCATCTGTTTGCGCGTGTACCACAATAGATGCAAATAAGCAGGAGATGAATATCCCGCGTTTCACAGCCCTTGCTGCAGTTAATCTCATATTGGTCAGTTTTTGGTTTAAAAAAGAAAGGTTTAATGGTTAACAGTACACGATCAGTAAATTAAAACCTGAATGCGCAACCGATATTCACAGAATAGTCAGCAAAAGCGGCATCCCCCTGCGCATATACACCGGTTATCTGCGTCCTTTTTTTATCAGCATAGCTTTGTGTGCGGTCGCGTTTCAATGCATAAGGCACAAAAGCATAAAAGTTTACTTTTTTAAATTTGTAAGAAATACCTGGCTCAACAGAAATCACATAGCCGGGTCTCCTGAAGCCGGCGCTGCCACCCACCAGGTCTTTGGCAGGAAGGCACTCATCGCGCACACCCACAGACGCACTGAAATTACCGGTGGTAAGATTAACCCCTGCCCGCAGCATATACTGGTCGGGCACGCTCATGGTACTGCTGCCGTACAGAATGCCGGTGGCTGAAGGCGCATTTTGTCTTGATGAAGAAACCCCGTTCTGTTCTCTTGGGTTTAACAGGTAATAAAAATTACCGTATACGCCAATATGCTTTGAAAAATTATAATAAGCATTCATTTCGGCAGTAAAACCGGTACCGCCGTCGCCCAGCTGTATGGACTGATCTACCGGTCCAAGCGCTTTGGTAGTATCGGAAGTGTAAAAGAAGTCCTGGAATTTGTAATCACCGGTTGCCAGTTTAATACCAAGGCCCAGTTGTATATTTCCCTTCGGCATTTTAGCGGGATCCAGCATCCACCTGTAAGCCGCCAGGCGGATATCGCCCAGGCCAAAAGAATGTGTGCTGTGCCTCTTTTTACCACCATGCTCATACAGTGAAGAACGTGCATTGGAAACAATGGGTACGTCTATGGCAATTGACCAGAATTTATTGATGTTGCGGGTTAATGCAAAATCGGCAGTGTAGGCATAGTTAATTACTTCTGTCTGCTCCTCCATACGTTGCTTCTGCTCTGCAGTACCTACAAAATGGCGGAAGGATTTAAAATAACGGTTGTTGATATTCAATAACCATTTTTCATTGCTGTTAACATGCCCCGCCTGGTCTGCGGTGCAAAAACCTCCCGTGCTGCGGATAGCCACGCAGCCCTGGGCATTACTGTTATAATTTACAAGAACAATAAGCAGTGCAGCTAAAAATATGATACGCATAAAATCTGTTTTTTGTTGTGGTTGCTTTATAATGGATTTGCCTGAACTGATTAATTCAGGTGAATGGCCGTATGTTTTACTTTTTTGGAAATCCGGTATGCATAACCAAGACTGATGGAATAGTCTGCAAAAGCCGCGTCCCCCTGCACATGTACATATTTTGACGGATCGCTGATTTTTGAATTTTGCATATTCTGATCGGCAATATCTGCTGCGCTCTGAATACGGTTTCTGATAAAATTGAAAGGAACAAACAAGCTGAAGCTGTGCTGACCGCTACGGTAGGAAACACCTGGTTCAACCGCTACTACATAACCTGGACGGCGGTAAGCTGCCTGTCCGCCAAATGCATCATATGCGGGTATTCCTTCCCATCTGCCTGCCAGTGAAAATGTAAGGGCCTTGCTTCTAAGTGCAGATACCATAAATCCGGCACGCGCGAAATATTGGTCTGGTGAAGCATATACATTGTATCCTTCCAATCCTTCTTTTGCAGCAGATTTAAAAGTACCATTTGATTCCCTTGGATTAAACAGGTAATAACCATTGGCAAAAACATATACGCTTTTGTAGATTTTTGTGAAAGCCTGCAATTCAACAGAAAATCCGATGCCGCCATCGCCGGGTTGAATGGCCTGATCCATAATACCACTGCGCTTTGTACCATTTGACTGGGGTGCGATATCCTGTTCAGAATGGCTGCCGGTGTTAAGCTTCAAACCCAACCCGATATTAATATTGCCTTTCAGCGCTTTTGCCGGATTCAACACCCAATAGTTGGCACTTAAACGAACATCGCCCAGGCCTTTTGCAAATACACTGTAACGGAAAGTATCTTTTACGGGCAGTGTCTGCCTTAACACCTGTGAACGCTCATTGTGTACCCAGGGAAGCGTAAGATTTAGCTGAAGACGGCTTGTTAAACCATAAGAAAAATTAAGGTCTACCGCATGTGAATAAATATTAACTGCATTGCCATGGTCTTTGCCATCCAGTCCTATACCCCCGCCTGTATTCTGACGCTGGGG
>JANPGT010000954.1:0-3111 GCA_031424135.1 Chitinophagaceae bacterium | reverse complement strand
CTGTACGCCACCCAACAGGCCATGGTCGGGCGGCAGGTTTTTCAGGTAAAACCATCCGCGGGTGGCCAGGGCCGAAACACCCAGCAACATGCCAAAAGAGATAAATGTCCTGCGGTGGATTTTTGCATCAGAATAGACAATCTCTTTTTTCATTATTTAACGGGTATTGCTGTGAAAATGTTCTTCTTCATCTTCCGCGGGAAGCTTTGCAGGACCTGCAGTTTCAAAGCCGGTAACAATTGACTGGAAGTTTTTCCAGCCTGCCCTTGCCACCTGCACAATATGTATGAGAAAAAAAAAGCAGTAACCGATAGTGAGTACAAAATGGATAAGCCGTGCTGCTGCGTAGCCGCCGAAAATTGCGCATAGCCAACCCAGTTGTACCGGCTTGTAGATGGCCAGGCCGGTAAGCAGCGAGCCCAGGCCCATGGCTATAATGGCTGTATAGGCAATCTGCTGGGGTGCATTGTATTTACCGTGTGGAAGAAGGGTTTTACGGATGCCCAGGTCGTGCAATACTACCCGCCAGGCTTCTTTAAAACTGTTCCTGCCTGGCAGCAGCCATCTCCACTGGCCGGAAAAAATGGTATAGCAGACATAGCACAGGCCGTTTAGAAAAAACAGCCACATAAAGAAAAAATGCCATGCCATGCCTTCTCCCAGTCTTTGCGGCAGCTGTAGTGTTACATAGAATTTTGCAGGAAAAAAATGCAGCAGGGTAGTATCGCCAAAACCCAGCCGGTACACGTCGTTGGCCCAGTAAATGAGCAGTCCGCTCCAGATCATCAGCGCCAGCACCGGAAAATTGATCCAGTGAAACCAGCGGATGGCCAGCGGGTGTTTATGTACCACATATTTCATACCTGTGTTTACGAAAAAAACAGCCGGAAAGTTTTGCAGCGCCCATTTCAGCCAGCTATCAGGAAAATTTATATTTGCCCAAAGGAACATTCTATATTACAAAAAAACCGAACTTTAAGAAAAATACCATCCGTATGAGAATAGTAAAAGATATACTTTCCAGCAAACCGGAAGCCTTCAATATTGTGCAGGCCGGAACATTGGTGATTGATGCGCTCACCCTTCTAAATTCAGTTAACCTCAGCTACCTGATTGTAATGGATAAGGGTGCGTACAAGGGCATTTTCTGCGAACGCGATTATAGCCGGAATGTAATACTCAAAGGCCGTTCCAGCGATTCTACCAAGGTGGAGGAAGTGATGACCACAGAATTGCCGGTGGTAGCGCTGACCGACAGCGTTGAATACTGTATGAATTTTATGAATGCGCATAAGACCAGGTACCTGCTGGCGTATGACGATCAGCAATTTGCAGGTGTTATCACTATCCACGACTTACTGCGCCAGGTCATTGCCAACAAGGAAGATGTGTTTGACAGCAGTGTGGCCAACAGCCTGCTGGACAGTGAAGAAAGTGGCCGTATTTACTGATACCTGCCGCCCTTCCGCTTATTCCAAAGAAAAGTATTGGTATATAAAAAGTTGACCCCATCTGGAAAGATGGGGTCTTTTAATACTTCAAACCACATAATACATTGTGGTCGGTAAGCAGACCTGGCAGGTGCCTGTCCTGCCTACCGACCATGTTTGAGGCATTTATTGGACTGTTTCTTTTTCTGTGCTGTTAGCCTCATTTCAATCCTTTCCGCTGTTGTTGGTGTTTATTACCTGCAACATAAGTTAATCATCTATTCCTGCATGCTGTCGCCGTTACTCTCCCGCCACTGGTCGGTGTCTCACCGACCGGAATCGCTCAAACTGCTGGTCGGTGAGACACCGACCAGGGAGAGAGAAGCTGTACTGGAGTTTTTCATCATAACAGATCTTGAGAATCATAATAATCTGCGTTCCATTCATAATTATTGCTGCATGCTGTCGCCATTGCTCTGCTCTGCTTTCAGATTCTTGCGTTTAAATAGCGACATATCTATTTTACCGAAGCGGTAAGCAAAATTCAGCCTCACCATCTGCGGGTCGCGCAGCCTGTTGTAATTCTGAACAAAATAATCACTGTAAGAATACTGGTTAGACACCCGGGTGCGGAAAATGTCGTTGATGCTGAGTGTTACGGAGAGCGCCTTGCTCTTCATAAACGTTTTCTTTACCGCCAGGTCTACTCCCCAGGAAGCGCTGGTATAACCCTGTGAAGAGCTCTGTGCCTGACCGAAGGGCGGTCCCATCATGCCCTGGTTGGTGTTGATGGGCAGGTTGGTTTTAGACTGGTAGGTAGCAGTGAGCTGCATAGTGAAATCCGCCGGCAGTTTAAAATTGCTGTTGAATTTACCAAACCAGCTCCACAAAGCAGGCTGCGCATTGCTGTCTGTTTTTATCTGGGAATTGTAGACGTTGATATTGGTAGAAATATCCCACCATTTGGTCAGGTAATTCTGTGCGGTAATCTCGCCGCCTGCAGAATAACTTGAATTGGCGTTGATATAGGTATTGATCAGGTCTTCGGTACCTGTAAGCGGGTTCAGTTCTTTATTGAGGTAACGCGTAATCAGGTTATTGGTGTGTTTATAATACAGCGATCCCAGCAGGGTATTGTTGCCTGCAAAAGTTTTGAGGTAAGACAATTCCAGGGACTGTGTAAACTCGGGCACCAGGCCGGGGTTGCCCTTGGTAATGTTCAGTTTGTCTGTATAGTCAACAAAGGGAATCAGCTGAAAGAAATTAGGACGGTTAATGCGGCGGCTATAGCTTAGCTGCAGCTGCTGGTTGTTTGTCAGTTTCTGCGTAAGAAATACAGAAGGGAAAAGACTTATTGGGTAACTGTTTTTAAACTTTTCGCCTGTATTTGTCAGCTCGCCGGCATAGCTGCTGCTTTCTGCACGCAGACCAAGTTTGTAACTGAAATCTTTGATGCTGCTGGACATGGCTGCATAAGCGGCATAGACATTATCTGTATTCTTATAATTACTGGTTGCTGATGGAATAATCAGATAATCATTGGCTGAATCATTGAAAAGATAATTGTTGTTATTATTTATCCTGCTGCGCAACGCAACCCTTAATCCGGTTTCCAGTTTTGTTTTTGTACCAAATGGCTTTGTATAATCAGTTTGTACCACCAGGTTTTTATCGGTTCCAT
>JANPGT010000953.1:0-2225 GCA_031424135.1 Chitinophagaceae bacterium | reverse complement strand
GAAAAATGCAAGGCGGAAGGAGGAAATTTTGTGGTGGAAGGTGGCTTCTTGTCTGGCAAGGGTTTTGAAAGCGGGTGCTATGTAAAGCCCTGTATTGCCGAAGCGCAGAACAGCTTCAGCATTGTACAGCACGAAACCTTTGCCCCCATCTTATACCTGATGAAATACAGCAGCATAGAAGAGGCCATCGCGCTGCAGAACGGGGTGCCCCAGGGATTGTCTTCGGCCATCATGACGGTGAACCTGCGCGAAGCGGAATTATTCCTCTCGCAAAATGGCAGCGACTGCGGGATTGCCAACGTAAATATTGGTACCAGCGGTGCAGAAATTGGCGGCGCTTTTGGGGGCGAAAAAGAAACCGGGGGCGGCCGTGAAAGCGGCAGCGATGCCTGGAAAGTATACATGCGCCGGCAAACCAATACCATCAACTACACCGATAAGCTACCACTGGCGCAGGGGATTAAATTTGATATATAAATCATGAGAATTGCTGATTTGGAGATTTTGCGATTGCGGGGACTGTTTTTAAATTTTCTTATGAAATGTAAATCAGTCAACCGATTCATTTCCGGAACGCTGTAAATGCAGCAACTCCGAAATCAGAAAATCCCGGAATCAAGCAATCCCGGAATCACAAAATAAAACCCCCGTATTTACGTTGATCTTTATTATCAAAGTGTTATAACCAGCGATCCTATGGCCAAGAACTGCTTACTGCTTATTTTACTATTTACGGCTGCTACTGCATTTGCACAGGTAAAAATTGGCCTGATAGGTGGTCTGCAAACAGCTAATATCACAGAAAAAAACAGTATTGCCGGCTGGGATTCCACCACTGGTAAATTCTATAAAGGCAAGAGCGGTATCCATATTGGTATTACAGCAGAAATTCCTTTTGGCACAAGTTCGCCTTTCTATTTTCAGCCCTCCCTTATTTACACAGAAAAAGGAAGAAATTTTACCAAAATTCTTGAAACCACTGCAGCAGACAGTTTCTATTCATTCAACACTACAAAAACACTTAATATAAAGTACATAGATATACCCTTAAACATAGCGGTTAAACTGCCGTTATCAAAAAACAAAACAACCAATTTCCTTGTCAGTGCAGGCCCTTACCTATCGCTGTTTTACAATGGCAAAAATACCATTAGCCAGAACGACCAATTTTCTACCAGCACACAAAGTAAAATCACCAAAGTTAATAAAACGACCGACCTGGAAGTGGGGAAGAAAGACGATAGCTACCGTGTATTCGGCTATGGCCTGAATGCCCGGGCGGGTTTTGAACTGGGTAATGTTACGCTGACAGGCTTTTACAGCCAGGGCCTCGACAATCTCTACTATGCACCTTATAAAGGCACATTCAACCACAAAGTTTTTGGTGCTTCTCTGGGTATCTGGCTGGGCCAGACCAAGGCGCCAGTAGTGGTGAAAGACAGGGATAAAGACGGCATCAGCGACGGTAAAGACGCCTGCCCCCTTGTTGCGGGTCCGGCCATTACCAATGGCTGCCCGGATAAAGACGCTGACGGCATCGCCGATAATGAAGACAAATGCCGCGATATTGCCGGTGTGGCCAAATACAAGGGTTGCCCTGTACCTGATATGGACAAGGATGGCGTGGAAGACGAGGCTGACAAATGCCCCTCTGTGGCAGGCCTGGCAGAATACAATGGTTGTCCCGTACCAGATACGGACAAGGATGGTATAAATAACGAAACCGACAAGTGCCCGGCAGTGGCCGGTGTTGCCCGCTATGGCGGATGTCCGGTACCAGATAAAGACAATGACGGTGTAAACGACGAGGAAGATAAATGCCCCGATACTGCTGGCAGCGCCGACAATAACGGATGCCCCGCAGTGATAAAAGACGAAATTAAAAAACAGGTTGATTTTGCTGCAGAAAACATCTTTTTTTCAGTGAACAGCGCTCAACTGCTGTCCAAATCTTTTGCGCCATTAAACAGTGTAGCAGCATTGCTGAAAAACAATCCGTTGCTGACCATTTCAGTAAATGGTTACACAGACAATACCGGCAAAGACGCCGCCAACCTTGCCATTTCTGCGAAGAGAGCGTTGGCTGTTAAAACTTATCTTGTAAAAAATGGTGTAACTGCAGGCCGCATTACCACCAACGGCTATGGCGCTGCCAACCCTGTGGGCGATAACAGTACCGCAGAAGGCCGTACCAAAAACAGGCGTGTTGAACTAAAACTGGCCCA
>JANPGT010000952.1:0-7602 GCA_031424135.1 Chitinophagaceae bacterium | reverse complement strand
ATAAGTCTTTATATGGCGCTACTGCAGCAATGGAATATCAATGGCGGAAATAACCCTATAAAAATTGACAGGAATAGTATTATGCAGTCAGCAAAAATAAATGCCCGGCACACTTATAATAAGTGTATGAACGAGTTACAGGAGTTTGGGTATATCACCTACCAGCCGGCGACCAGCCAGTACAGTAGCAGCAAGGTATTTTTAAAAGGCGTTGGAAAATGATTGTTTAAGATTCGTTGATCATGAAAAAAGTGGAAAATGGACACGCTGTTAATTCCGAACGAAAATGATTTTCGTAAATGGGTCAAGGAGGCAGTCAAAGAATGCCTTCAGGAATATTTTGTAGGCAACAAACCCATTACTGAAAATGGCGAGTCGCTGCTTTCCCGCGACGAGGTAGCGGAGATTTTGCGGGTATCCCTGGTGACGCTCACTGACTGGATGAAACGTGGATTACCCTTTCACAAACAAAGAGGGAGGGTATATTTTATCAGGTCTGAAGTCATGGAGCATATAAAAAAACAGCATTGGGGTCCGTATAAACCCAGCAAGAGTTTTTCAGTCGCATCAACGACATACCATAAGTAGGCCTTGTACACTGGTATAATAATCAACAATTGATATTATAGAAAATTTGAGAAGGCCAGATGGGAAGATCTTCGTGAAGATGAGAAATTTAAGAGTAATCCCTCCTCTACTAACTGTTTTACTCTTTACTGGTAATCCTTGTAACTTGAATTACAATTCAAGTTACAAGGATTACCAGTCATTACCAAAAATAACGCCCCAACTAATTAAAAATCAGCTAGTTGCTGTAACTTTTACAAAGTTACAGCAAAAGAATGCGTTTTCTTTAAATTATACCTAATTGAGTATATTTTTTTTAATTATAAATTAATTATACCCAATTTGATATAATAATATATTTTCGTTTAACTTTATACCTTAAAAGGTATAATATGACCTATTTAGCTAATACCATCCGCAAAAAAAGAAAATCCCTCGTCTTGACACAGGAGGAGCTGTCGCTTAAATCCGGCATTGGCTTAAGGCTTGTCCGAGAAATTGAACAGGGAAAAACATCCATGCGGATGGACAAAGTAAACCAGATACTGGCTCTTTTTGGAATGGAACTCTCTCCTCAACCTAAAATGAAAGATAATGAGCAATAAGGGCAACGTATATTTTGAGTCAACTTTGGCAGGATACATTACAGAAACAGACAATGGCTATGAGTTTCTGTATGAAGAAGCCTACCGTGAACGCAAAGACTCAAAACCCATCAGCCTGACCCTGCCTATCCGCGAATACCCCTATCATAGTAAAACGCTATTTGCTTTTTTTGACGGATTGATTCCTGAAGGATGGTTGCTGGACATTGCGGTAGAACACTGGAAAGTAAAAATAAACGATCGTTTCCAACTTCTGTTACACAGCTGCAGGGACACAATTGGTGCAGTGACCGTTATACCTGTTGAAGAAGAGGCAATAAATTAATTATTGAATAACTGAAGATATGCCCAACTGCCTATTTTGTTATAAAGATGCCGGTTCAGCTGAACACCATGTCAGCTGCTGCAAAAAATTTTTTGGTATCGGTACAATGCCTGTACTTGAATTAAACGATCAGATTATAAAAGAATTAGCGGAAACTACTATCAGCCGGCATATAGCCATTACAGGTGTACAACCAAAGCTGTCCGTAACCTTAGAGAAAGCAGCAACCAACCACCGCCTCACCATCGTAGGGTTATGGGGACAATACATTCTAAAGCCACAACACTATGACATCCCGGAGATGCCACAAAACGAAGACCTCACGATGCACCTGGCAGAGTATTTTGGCATCAACACCTGCGGCCATTGCCTGATGAAAAGTTCCGGAGGCGGGCTTGTATATATTGCAAAACGCTTTGACAGAATAAACAACAGTAAAATACACATGGAGGATTTTTGCCAGTTGTCGGATCTTTTGACAGAGAATAAATACAAAGGATCCTATGAAAGAATGGGCAAACTTATATTACAGCATTGCACCAATGCGGGCTTTGATGCGTTGCGTTATTTCGAATTGTTGCTTTTTTGTTATTTGACCGGCAATAACGATATGCACCTCAAAAATTTTTCTGTCCTCTATCGTCCCGGTGGAATTGATTTTAGCCCGGCTTATGACCTGTTAAATGTAAACATTATTAACCCAAAGGATCAGGAGGATATGGCCCTTATGCTGAATGGAAGAAAGAAAAAAATTAAACTGAGGGATTTTGATGCGCTGGCCATGGTATTGGGTATTCCACCCAAAGTAGTGGGCAATACCTATAAAAAGTTTCAGCAGGGTAATGCCGGAGTCCAGGAACTCATTGATTCTTCATTCTTAAGTCAGCAAATGAAAACAGACTATGCAAAAGTCTGGGCAACAAAGCAGGACATATTCAACGTAATTAAGTAAATTGAAGCATTTAGAACGGCCTCATAAAAAAGGCAAGTATTAGTATTGCGTTGATTCTACAATAATTATCTTATGAAATTGGCTTATATATGGTGTTTACTGTTGCTGCTTGAAAGTGCTCATGCACAAGAATTTTCCTCAAATAAGGAATATGTGGCTCCTTCGCGATACTGGGGTATATCGATTACACCTTCCTTGGTTTCAAAAGCGATTATCACAGGCGAGAAACATGATTACCACGTCAAATCCGCTCCCCAATTTGGAGCTGAGGTATTGATAAATTACCATTATCGATTCGAGCAAAACTATTCACTTATTTTCGGAGGTGGATTGAACATACTGGGCTATAATTTTGACTACGATATTCCAAAAGACCAGTTCGATCCGCCTACAACAGCAAATATCACGACCAATGGAGCCGCTTCAAGAGAGATGAACATTATTTACTTCCGGGTACCTTTCGAATTGGAGAGAATTTTTTCGATTCAACAAAACAATGTGTGGGTGGTGCGCGCCGGGGGCAGCTTGTTATTTTCAGTTCAGCAACCAGAAGAAACAAGTGATGCAGTTTATTATCCTAATGGAGGGTCACAGAACTTTTTGAATCGTTACCAAAACAACAATAATCATGGTAAGCCATGGGTAAGTTTTCAACTAGTCACAGGTCATAGATGGATATTCAGAAAAAACTCAATTCAGGCAAGTCTTAAATTGAATTATTGCCCGACGAAATTCGTGGATGGGGAATATCATTTCAATGTTGGTAGTCAGCCAAAGCAACAAGGCCGGTATGGAGTAACAGGCTCTTATATCGGGTTTTCCTTTGAATATATATTTACCAAAAAAGTCTAAAATTTTAGCCAAATTGTGTACTATTCAGGTGGGCTAAAGTGTAATTGATGGTGGATTGGATATATGAACAAGATCAGACCCATTTATACTAACAGCATCATCCGGTAATGTGTAATGCGTTTTTGTCTATATAGAACCAAGCTTAGCTCAACATTACTTCATATTTTTGTCAGAGTTCTTTGCTATTTCAGCATTGCCTTCATAAAGGCTTTTCTTTAACCGTTGGATATGAATACCATCGATTTCCTGAATTGAATAAAGTGATGCGGTAGAATGTGGTGTTTCCAGATAGGGCTTTTTGGCGTTCCCGGATTACCTTTCCATTTACGATAATACGCCCCGGTCTTCAGCTATTCCACCCAATATCTTCTTATAAATGCCTTTAATACATCCGGTAATCATACTCGCTGAATGTTATGCTTCTAAAATAAAATTCTTGTGCCCCGTCCTTTTTGTCTTTGTCCATAGTACATGGAGACTGTCATTGTAAGCATGAAGACCAAACTGATGACCAGCATTCTGCATTCGGATTTCTTGATACAGATAATGGGAACCACTATCTATTCAAATTACCAAACAATAAATCTTCAAGGTATAAGGAAATATTGGTTTGGTCTTCTGGCTTTTCGAAATCACTGAGTAATAGGACATTCCTTATGATAAATTTCTGTAAATGTGCCGTTTCAATAAGGGTTGTTGCTAAAGACCTGGGGTATTTGTAAACCGGATGGTATTCAAGTATACAATTTTCAACTTTTAAACACAAATCTCTATAGGGTTGAATAAAGGGGTTGCCACCTGTTGGTGCATCTGGGTTTTTACAACAGGTATTAAATCCTTCTTCAATAATGATTTGTTGGAGATAGTTTGTGTTGATATTCTCACTGGTGGATCTGTCCTCAACGCTGACAGATAATAATCCAAGGATCTTTTTAAGTTTTATCCTTGGATCCTTAATGTTTTTCGTTTCAAAAACTATCTGGTATTCCAGCCAGCTCCAGTACCAACAGGCTATATATACTAGGAGGCGGTCTTTATTTTTAAAGTATCGGTATATACCGGCTTCTGTTGTGCCGATGCCGGCTGCCAGTTTTTTAAATGTAAAGCCCTTAAATCCATTTTTGTATATCAAATGAATACTCTGCACGACAATTTTTTTTCCCAAAACAGTCTGATAGGGGTCCCTGATATAAAGCTGGTTATTTATTTTGGGCCGAAACTGGAATTCCATATTTTGTTCTTTATGTCTTAAATCAGGTTGTTCAGATAATAATGGTCTGTTTGCAACCAATGATTTCAGGTGTTTTACATAAAAAGTCTATTGATTGTCAGTCCAGTTTTATGGGTTGCAGAAATCACAAAAGCCTGGGTCTTCAACTGAACTGCCACCAGGATAGAGCTGCTCCTTATTAAACAAACATTTTTGGCAGGAATAGACGTGTTTAATTGTTGACCGGGTGGGGAAGCCACAGCGCCTGCATGGTAATCCCGGCACTGTTGCTGTTATTCCAAAACCGGGCGCCTTGCACTGCGGACAGGGGGAGAGGGCTTTGGCAATTAATTTTTTGGTGGCAGCTTCTATCACTTTCATCCTTGTGGGGTTAAACATGGCTCTCATATCCGTTTCGACATAAGCTGACCCAAATTCCAGCATAAAACGATGAAAAATTTTGTTCAGTCTTTTCCAGTCTGTTATTCCTTTTTCTACGCTGCTTACATCGTCTTTTGCTCTTCTAAGTATTACCCCATGTGAAGGGAAATGGACAGACCTTGTAAAGTCCAGCAGGTCCTGTTTGTTTTTCAGCGCTGTACCATTGAAATTCGTTTGACAGCTTAGCTCTTTCACAACGATTTCAAGATTATTTTTTCTGTCTTTGAGCATTAGTATTTCTTCATCAGCAGGGATAAAATAGAGGTAAGGATGTCCGCCAAAGGAACCTTCGCTGGCAACCACTAAATCGTAACCAGTCAGTTCCATTGCCATCAGGCATTTAGTCCTGGCCGTGGTTACCGGATCTGCCTGCCGTGCAACCTCGCCTGTAAATGTTCCCAGCGCATCGGTATCAAAGTCCTTATTGGTAAAACAGCTTACTCCCAACGCCTTTTCTACCAGAGGTGCAATTACTCTTTCTTTCCGGTGTTTGGTGGCCACCAGCAATTTCCTGCCATTAAACATATCATTTTTTTACAACAGCCGATCCAATATTAATGGTAGCGGATAAAACAAGGTTTTTTTTCTGTTTGGCCGCTTCCTGGATAATGCCATTAATGAGTGAAAGGCTTTTGTTTAACGCAGGGATACGTTTGACGGCTGTTTCATCTGGTTTTCCAAAACGTTCAGTGGAGCTGAAGTCTTTTAACTTGTGGAAATTGATTTTACTGTTATACAGGTTTGTTAAAATTTCTTTTGCATCCTGTGGGGTGAATTCTCCCTCAATCAGTTGGAATGCCTGCTTTTTTTTCATAATTCTGGTTTGTTTTTAGCGTTTTTTCCTGAAAGCAACCTGATAAAATTCAACGTAGTCAATATTGAACATGATATCAGCAGCTTGCTGTTGATGACATCTTCCGCCGTT
This sequence comes from Chitinophagaceae bacterium, assembly GCA_031424135.1. Taxonomy (GTDB): domain Bacteria; phylum Bacteroidota; class Bacteroidia; order Chitinophagales; family Chitinophagaceae; genus JACMLD01. The sequence continues at coordinate 1,725 of JANPGT010000952.1, read as the reverse complement.
ATTGCCCCTGTCACAAATACCATTATACAAGCCATATTTAGAGGAAGATAAATCAGCTTATAATTCATGTGGTAGTAATTGGTGCGTTCAGTTAATATGGATGGCAGCATCAATAGTCAGGCCTTCCTTATTTGAAGACATGGTTTTTCTGACCTCAAACAATTCATTTTGCAAAAATTTTATTTTTGCCTCCCTGTTTTTTATGTCTTCTTCATTGCTGTTGCCCTGAATTTTATTTTCATGATATTTTATCTTCACATGAATCATCTGGGTAATTATTTCATGGGCCTCTTCTGATGTAAATTGCCCCTGAATAAGTTGAATCGTCATTTTCGTTGTTTTTAGGTTTTTAAAGTTTTTGATCGCACCAGCTCGTCAAATATGGTATTTGCCGCAACTATGGGGGTGGCATTCATAGGAACATTCTTTCCAAACAGGTCTTCTACCAGGTTGGCTATTTCAGGAAAGAGCAATGACTTTGTTTGGGCTGTTATCACATTGTAAATCTTTCTTTGCACTGTTCCGTCGTTAAGTCTAAAGGATTCATTGTTGTGATCAATTGACGCTCTGGCTATTAATTGATTGCTAAGCAGTATTTCGACCAGGGAGACCGGGTCATACTCCTTTTTAAGGTAGATTATCAGATTGATCATATGGCATTATTTGTTACTGACCCTGCCCCAGGGAGAAAGCTGGTTTGCCGTTAAAGGAATACAGGTTTTCCGTTTTAATGGTGTCAATTTTTTCAGTAACTGCATCCAGTAACAGCACCGCAATATCCTCCTTCTTAATAACAGCACCCTCAACAGGTTTAAACCGGCAGCGCCAATGGTCAGTGCAGAATGTTTCATTAAATCCGTCCGGGTATACTTTAATCCCCCTGTTGGTTATCATCGTCAGCTGGAGACCGGGTCTTTCTATTTTGTGCATCCTGGAAGCCAGTTCATTGGGGTCAGTTCCTTGCCAGTGCACAAAAATATCGACGCCTGCCAGTGCTTTTTCTGCCGATGGCCTTCTTTGGTATTTTGGGAGATGAAGCGGGCTGTCATTGGCGTAGGAGACAGGCTTTAAAACAGCAGGTTTTCTTCCTAAGTTAGCTATTACTGCTTTTGCAAATTCGTTTGTTCCCACCTGTACCTTGCTGGTTCCCTCTTTAAAAATGTCATACGTGTGAATCCCTTCTTCAATAGTAGTAAGCCAGGCATTTTGCACTTTTTCTGCAATACTTGATTGTCCTATATGATTTAGCATCATGATGGCGCCTTGAAGCAGGCCTGACGGGTTCGCAGCATTCTGACCCGCCCTTCTTGGAGCAGATCCATGAATCGCCTCAAACATCGCACATTCCTCACCAATATTTGCCGAGCCAGCCAGCCCCACAGAACCAGTTATTTGTGCAGCTACATCCGATAGTACATCGCCGTACAGGTTGGGCATCACCAGCACATCAAACATTTCGGGTGTATCGGCCAGTTTTGCCGCACCAATATCAATAATCCAATGTTCGTTTTCAATTTGGGGGTACTCTTTCGCAATCTCATCAAACACCTGGTGAAACAGGCCGTCGGTTTGTTTCATGATATTGTCTTTCGTAAAACAGGTCACTTTTTCCCTTCCCTGTTGTCTGGCATATTCAAAGGCATACCGGACTATTTTTTCGCAACCAGGTCTGCTGATTAATTTCAGACACTGCACCACTTCATCCGTTTGTTGATGCTCTATACC
>JANPGT010000951.1:0-2271 GCA_031424135.1 Chitinophagaceae bacterium | reverse complement strand
CTTCTTTGATGCGCACCAATTGCCCCTGTTGTTCCAAATCCAGTAAACATTCTTCCAGCGAGCGGTAGGCCATGGGGTTTTATTTGCGTGCAAAACTAAAACACAAATAACGGGTAAATGTTTTGATTGCAGTGACTCTTTACCACATAGCAGCATAGTATCATAGGGTAGCATAGGCATCTACCCGGTACTATAGTTTTCTATGGCTCTATGATGCAATGTGGTAACAGCGGTGAAAAGCTTGTTTATTTTCAATTATATTGCAACCACTAAAATAAACTGATTCTTATGGGCAAGGGCAGGCTGGAAGCATTCAGTGACGGGGTAATTGCTATCATTATCACTATTATGGTACTGGAAATGAAGGTGCCCCATGGGGATACCCTGGCATCGCTGAGACCCCTGCTACCCGTTTTCATCAGTTATGTCCTGAGCTTTGTTTACGTGGGCATTTACTGGAATAACCACCATCACATGCTGCATGCCGCACATAAAGTAAATGGAAAAATCTTATGGGCCAATATTCACCTGCTGTTCTGGCTTTCGGTAATACCCTTTGTTACAGGCTGGATGGGTGAGAATCATTTTGCCACCGGGCCTGTTATACTATACGGCTGCGTAATGTTCATGTGTGGATTTGCTTATATGATACTGGCCACTTTACTCAGCCGGCTGCACGGCCCAAAGTCAACGTTTGCTATTGTTATGGGTAAAGACTGGAAAGGAAAATTATCACTGGTACTCTATATATGTGGTATTGCCGCCAGTCTTATGAACAACTGGGTGGGGATTTCCTTTTACGTGGTAGTTGCTGGTATATGGTTTATACCCGACAGGCGCATTGAAGCTGTTTTGACAGAGAAGAAAAGCAATGAAATTGATGCCAGGTAATGCCAGTAACCGCTTCCCGGTATTACAAACGCAGCAATCCCAATTTGTACATGGTACTGATGGGCTTATTATCCCAGAAGAGTTCAAAATCTTCCATACCTGCCGCCTCATAGCTGGTCTTAATCTCCTGCAGGGTCAGCATTTTCTTATCGGATATTCCTAAGTTTCGCAGCATAGCCGCCAGCCACCTGCCTTGCTCTGCCGGCAATTGTATTTTATGGGTTTCCTTTTTAGCCGCAATATTTAAAGTTGCCATCTCACGCTGGTTGCCGCTTTTTGATTGCGTAAAGAATTCCACCTGTGGCTCGGTACCTAACCATATTACTTTGGCATTGGGATTGAATACCGGCAGTTCATCGTCTTTCAGTGCAGCTACAATATAGTCGGGCGACACTTTTGTCCTGGGCGTTTTAAAATCGAACCATTTCTGCAGGGGATCATCCAGGCAAACACCGTGCATATAATTGTGCAATGATTTTTTTAAGCCATAGGCAAATAAAGGGTGATCTGCGCCTGTGGGATCAATATGCTCAATATCATTATTGGCGAAACTACCCACGGCATCCAGTTGTTTTTGCACGCCAAAGCTGGCGGGTGAAAGTCCCACCGGACTGTGTGCCGTCATGGTAAACTGGTGCCAAAAAGCCGATTGCAGGATGCCGGCTTTGAACATTTGCCGCACCATTTCCAGCGAGTCGATGGTCTCCTGTGCTGTTTGGGTAGGAAAGCCATACATCAGGTAGGCATGTACCATAATACCGGCTTCTGTAAAATGCCGGTTCACCCTAGCCACCTGCGCTACCGTAATGCCTTTTTGAATCAGTTCCAGCAGCCGGTCGGAAGCTACTTCCAGTCCGCCGGAAACCGCTATACAGCCCGATGCTTTCAGCAGCAGGCAAAGATCCCGCGTAAAGCTTTTTTCGAAGCGGATATTGGTCCACCAGCTTACCACCAATTTTCGTTTTATAATTTCGATGGCCATGGCCCGCATCAAAGCTGGCGGCGCGGCCTCGTCCACAAAATGAAAACCATTTTGACCGGTTTGCGCAATGATGGTTTCCATGCGGTCGCAAAGTACACCTGCGGCAATGGGTTCATAAAGTTTGATATAGTCCAGCGAGATATCACAGAAAGTGCATTTGCCCCAGTAACAACCATGCGCCATGGTGAGTTTGTTCCAGCGCCCATCGCTCCATAAGCTGTGCATGGGGTTAACTACTTCAATGGCGGAGATGTAGCGATCCAACAGCAAATCGCTGTAATCCGGCGTACCCACTTCGCCCTGTTTATAGTCCTTTACGGATGGGTTATTGATGTACGCTACTTTGCCCTCCTGTAGCAGGAATGTACGTTTTAACTGGTCGGCCGTGATTTGTCCTT
>JANPGT010000950.1:0-3372 GCA_031424135.1 Chitinophagaceae bacterium | reverse complement strand
TATCATTATTGCTGCCGCTTACAATGCAAACCACGTTCTTTCCTTTTATTTCTGCGGCGTAGTCGTCCAGTACGGCGATAGAAAGTGCGCCTGCGGGTTCTACCACAATAGCGTCTTCATTGTATAATTTCAAAATGGTGGAACAAACTTTTCCTTCAGCCACCAGGTGTACATCGTTCAGCACTTCTTTGCAGATGGCAAAAGTGAGGTCGCCCACCCTTTTTACTGCGGCGCCATCTACAAACCTGTCAATGGTATCCAATGTAACCGGTTTGCCGGCCAGTTTCGATTCGTACATGGCAGGTGCGCCTGCAGGTTCTATGCCAATCAGTTTTGTATGAGGAGAAAAGGTTTTAAAATAAGAACCCACGCCGGCGGCAAGTCCGCCGCCACCTATGGGAATGAACATATAGTCTACCTGTGGCAGATCTTCCAGTATTTCTACGCCTACGGTAGCCTGTCCTTCTATAATTTTATAGTCATCAAACGGTGGAATGAAAACCATGCCATGTTCCAGCGTGTATTTTTTTGCAGCTATGGCGCAGTCGTCAAACGTATCACCAATCAATATCACTTCCACTGCATCTTCTCCAAACATTTTAGTCTGCGATACTTTCTGGTTGGGCGTTACAAATGGCATAAACACCACGCCTTTTACATTCAGTTTTTTACAGCTGTAGGCAAAACCCTGTGCATGGTTACCGGCGCTGGCGCATACCACGCCTTTCTGTAATTGCTCAGGCGGCAGGCTGCTCATCATGTTGTATGCACCGCGTAGTTTGTAAGAACGAACTACCTGCAGGTCTTCGCGTTTAAGGTAAACATTGCACTGGTACTTCCGCGACAGGTTCTGGTTAAACGTAAGCGGCGTTCTGTTCACAACTTTCTTCAATCGCTCAACAGCCTTTGTATAATCCAGCTGCACCGGTATTTGTAGGGAGGTGTTCATATAATTTTTTAATCAGCACTATAAAAAAAGCGCAGGAAACAACACAAGTACTGCATTGTAGATGGCCTGCGCTTTTTTTCAATCATTTATCCAATTAATTAGCCGTAGCCAGTTTTTTGCCAGCTTCTGCGGGCGCCTGGTTTTCGGGGCGGAGGCTTCTTACTGTTTTGCCGGCCTGCCACATTTCACTTTCACGCAATTCTTTCAGTTCAGCATCCAGTTTCTCGCGGTAGTCTGCCTGGCTGTTGCTGTCAATGCTGCGCTGGCTTTCTTTACCGGTTGCAACGCTTTCATACAATTCTTTGAATACAGGGGCAGTTGCATCGCGGAATTTTTTCCACCAGTCAAGCGCACCACGCTGCGCAGTTGTAGAGCAGTTGGCATACATCCAGTCCATGCCGTTTTCTGCCACCAGCGGCATCAGCGACTGTGTCAGTTCTTCCACTGTTTCGTTGAATGCTTCTGAAGGCGTATGTCCTTTATCGCGCAGCACCTGGTATTGTGCAGCAAAAATACCCTGGATGGCGCCCATCAGGGTACCACGTTCGCCGGTTAAATCGCTGTATACTTCTTTGCGGAAATCTGTTTCAAATAAGTAACCGCTGCCTACTGCAATACCAAGGGCAATCACCCTTTCTTTTGCTTTACCGGTAGCATCCTGGAAGATAGCGTAGCTGCTGTTCAGGCCACGGCCCTGCAGGAACATACGGCGCAATGAAGTACCGGAACCTTTGGGGGCCACCAGGAACACGTCTACATCAGCTGGAGGAACAATACCTGTTTGTTCTTTGAAGGTGATACCAAAACCATGAGAGAAATACAATGCTTTACCCGGCGTTAAATTTTTCTTTACAGCAGGCCACATAGCAATCTGTGCAGCATCACTTAATAAATAACAAATGATGGTACCTTTCTGCAGCGCTTCTTCAATTTCAAACAATGTCTCTCCGGGTACAAATCCATCCCGTACGGCTTTATCCCAGCTTTTAGAATTCTTGCGCTGGCCAACAATTACATTGATACCGTTATCTTTCTGGTTAAGCGCCTGGCCGGGACCCTGAACGCCATAACCAATTACTGCTACTGTTTCATTTTTCAGTACCTGTTGTGCTTTTGCCAGCGGGAACTCTTCACGAGTTACTACGTTTTCTTCTACGCCGCCGAAATTTAATTTTGCCATAATAGTATTGACCCCCATCCCCTAAAGGGGGGTATTTAAGTTATCAATATTGTGCAAAAACACAGGGAATGTCTTGCATAAAAACTTAGATGCGAATCGTTGTAAAGAACTTATTCTGTTAAACTATATAATTATTTATTATCAGCTCAGGTTTTCTCCAGATTGACAAAAAACATCATTACTTTTTTCTCAACTCCCCCTTCAGGGGGTTGGGGGGTGGCTTACATACTGAACACCTCCTCCTGCTGGTTCAGAAATTCATTTTTTACAATCTGAGAACCCGGCTTCAGTGCTTCAAATTCTTTCAGCTTTTCATGAAAGCCGTTGGAAGCTTTTATAATGGCCACCCTGGCGCTGCGCACAAATTCTATCAGTCCGTAGGGCTCCAGTACTTTAATAAGGTTGTTGGTTTCTTCACGCTGGCCGGCTACTTCAAACACGGTATAATCTTTTCTGATCACTACCGCTTTGGCGCCGTGCTGGCGCAGCAATCTTTCTACTTTTACTTCCTCGGCAATAATTTCTGTAGGCACTTTGTACAAAGCCAGCTCCTGCCAGATAATTTCTTCGTTGGTATTGTAATACGCTTTCAATACTTCTACCTGTTTTTCTACCTGGCGCACCAGTTTCTTTACCACCTCTTCGGTTTCATTGATTACGATGGTAAAACGGTGAATGCCGGGCACTTCAGAAGGCGAGGTATTGAGGCTTTCAATATTGATTTTCCTGCGCGAAAATATAATCGCGATGCGGTTCAGCAAACCGATATGGTTTTCTGTGTATACTGATATGGTGTATTCCTGCTTTTGCATGATTTCTAATTCAAAAGTTAAAAGTCAAAATGCTAAATTCAAAATGAAAAAGTCAAAAGTCAAAATTGCAACGCAGCGGTAATGCTAACAAGCGCTTTTTTATTTTCCATTTTTTACTTTCACAACTCCTCCTTACACAAAATAATCTCCGCCACGCCTCTTCCCTGCGGCACCATGGGAAATACATTGTTTTCTTTGCCCACCATGATTTCCAGCAGAAAACTGCCATCATGATCCAGCATTTCTTTCAGCGAGCTTACTACTTCTTCCCTTTTCGTAATTTTCTTTCCGGCAATGCTGAATCCTTTGGCCACCTGTACAAAATCGGGGCTGGTAATATCTACAAAGGAATACCTTTTTTCATGGAACAATTGCTGCCACTGGCGCACCATTCCTAAAAACTGGTTATTGAGGATGATGATTTTTACTTT